>JALFJX010000011.1 GCA_022775905.1 Methanobrevibacter sp. | reverse complement strand
AAATGCTCTTCCTAAATGCCTTAAACATTTTAATGGAGAGTTTTCATACACTGGAGAATATTCAATATCAAATTCTTCAGCTTTTTCATCACTTACTCTCATACTTGAAGGATAATAATTGATATGATATCTTCTTGATATGTAGTTTTTAATCTCATGATATTCGTTTAAAGTAAATATAGGTAAAGATAAAGCTTTAAACTCATCAGTAAGTTTATTATTAGTTCTATCTTTTGTTGAACGTGTAGTATTAGCATAAGCACATTTCTTCATAGGGTCTTGCATATCATTACTGGATATTAGATTATGAGATTCATCTATAATTGCTGGAAGCATACTATCTTCTAATCGACTTCCAAATACTGAAGTAGTAGATACTGCTTTTTCCCTATCGAATGGGGTTGAATAAAACCATGAAAAATTAAGGCAACTCCCAGTTTTGTTTGTTTTAGGCGCACCAGTAAATATTAAAGCATATAATCCTTTACTTTTCCCTATTTCTTTAATACACCAACTGAATGGGCTCCATAACATAAAGCTCACCATTTTGGCAATCCATGACCAACAAGAACATCCTTGTTTTCTATATATTTGGTCAATTCAATCCGTTCCTCTTTTGCAAGCTTTGAATTCATATTAACGCTAGTCATCAAGTATGGTGCAAGGCCATTGAACTCCCTTTGCTCATCTGTATATCCTTTAGGATTTACCAAAATATCTCCTGAAAATATTATATCATCCAAAGTGATTACAACCTCACCTGTGGAATGCCCACCATTACCATTGTAGAGTTTGAATGTTAATCCTTCAATTTCAACCTCACCAATCAAGTCCAGAAGTCCTGTTTTTCCATTATCAATCACTTCCAGCTGTTCCATTTTAGGTGGAATATAACTTGACAGTATCTTGCTCATTTTAACGTAAGGTTCATGATTTTGATATTGTTCCCTGAAATTGAGTTTTCCTTCATTTTCAAATTTAAAGTTATCATATGCATCCTTGGAAACATATACCTTTTCAAAAAGTTCCATCATACCACAATGGTCAATGTCGGGATGAGTAATGATTGAATACATTTTATACTCCTCAAAACCTGGAATCAGTACATCAATAAGACTTTTCATCTCATTAAGGTATGTTCTAAAACCTGAATCTATGAATATTAATGTTTCATTCTTTTTAATAATGTAAACATTTGACCCACATGGAGGCTCTATTGAATAGATCATATAATCCCCATAGTCCTTAGAACCAATTCTTGGTTTGAA
The DNA here is from genome assembly GCA_022775905.1 of Methanobrevibacter sp. Lineage (NCBI taxonomy): Archaea > Methanobacteriati > Methanobacteriota > Methanobacteria > Methanobacteriales > Methanobacteriaceae > Methanobrevibacter > Methanobrevibacter sp. Next base: position 21,782 of record JALFJX010000011.1, on the reverse strand, counting down.
ATTGAAACCACGATACTCACTTATCAAACCTCCAAAACGAGCAATGTAATTGAAGGTCTTATGAGGATTTTCATCCTTTTCATCAAGCAATTGCATCAATAAATTAGAATTTTCAATTAAATCATATACACTATCCTTATCAAGGTCCAATTTTGAAGCCAATTCATCTGCAAATGAAATATAAAATACAGTATTATCCAAATTCTTTTCAGTCTTATCATAATTTATGATTCTGACAGTGCAGAGACGAGTTGCTTCTTTTAGGAATTCATCAACTTTATCAGGATTATCTATAAATAATGCCATCTTAAAATCCTGATATTCAGTGTTGTTTTCCTGTGAACTAATATAAGAAATATTAAAGTTAAATTCACTTATCAATTCCAGAATAGGAACTAAAGAATTAGGTTCATCCAATAATTTGAATTCCATTAACATGACATTTGAGTTATCCTGTTTAAACAGAATATCATCATTTTTCAAAAGTTCATATGCTTCATTAATCTTAGATTCTTCCCCATCAACATCAATAAACAGAATATTTGTATCAATGGAATTATTATAGCTTACACGAGTAATGTTTAGACCTAAGTTTGATATAATTTTGGTTGGTTTTAAAAATGAACCCGGCTCGTCAGGAATGCTTGTAATGAATGTCTTTTTCATAAAATCACATTAAAAAAAATAAAAATTAAAAAAAATAAACTCCAGATTAGAGTTTTATATTTGAACACCAGTTAAAACTAAAATGATGTGTGCCACAATTGCAGAACCCAAATATGTGGAGGCAATAACAAGTATGGTAATAATAACTGCTTTTGGACCTAATGCCTTGAATTCATCCCAGCTTTTACCCATTCCAATACCCACATATGCCAAGAACACTGTAACAATGGAAATTAATTCAACTTGAGATACATAGTAGAGTAAAGCCTCTGAAGTTGGCATACCAGGAAATGCTAGAACAATACCAATTATACTGATATAAATAATTGAAGAAATGTTTAAAGGCAAATATCTCTCCATCCAAACACCAACAAGGGTGATTATGCTTAGAATAGCCATACCAATTAAAGAATCAACAATAGGATGATTGTAACCTATATAATTTCCAACAACAACAATGATTGAAAATATGGTTAAAAGTAAAATCCAATTCAAGATACCATGAACTGAAACATTTTCAGATCCATCAATAATATCAACCATCTATTCATCCTCCTCTTTTACAATAGCTTCTCTTCCAATCCTAGGTTCTAAAATTGAATATAATTTTTCTGTTAAAGGAATAGCAATAAATATTACAATATAAATACCAACTGAGAATGAAAGCAAATTACTGAATCCTGCAAATGCCTCAATTTGAGTTGCCAATTGAGGAAATGCTGCAATAGTTGGAGCCAATGATGCTGCATTCATACTTGCACTACCAACTCCACTAGCCATAGCAAATGCATATGGATGTAACGGAAGTATTGAAACACAGATACTGGTTAGGAAACTAATAAATACTGTTCCGATAATTGTCCCTACAATGAACAATGCAAAAATTCCCCTTGATTCTGGTGAATTGAAACCATATTTATCAACAACAACTGCAACTTCAGGTTCACGACCGATAGATGAAGTCATACCTATTGTTTCACGCTTAAATCCTAATAATAACGCAATAGGAAGAGCGATGAAAATTGTAGCTAAATGCCCTAATTCTTGTAATATCAAAGCAGGCCCCATTTCAAAAATCAAATGGATAGATTGACCACTGGAAACAGCCAATTTTGCAATCAATACACCAATAAATAGCATCATTGCACCTTCAGCAACTCTAGATTGCTTTCTTTGAATCCAAGTAATTGGTTTTGCCAAATAAAAAATTAAACCTAACACCATTGTATATAACAAAGGCATTACTGAAACTTCGACTCCTTTAGCCAATGGAATCTTAATCGGCCCAATAAAGTTAGCAATTATAACTAAAACAAGTACACTAACATGCAATCCATAGTCCTTCCATGGATTCTTTTTCAAAATACGTTTATCAGTTTTGTCACGATAAATGTGTTGAATGTCTGTCTTGTCTCTATCTTTTTTCATTATTTTGGCCAACTCCTTATAAGAAAAATAGGATATTTGATTAAATTATATTCTAAAAATTATCATATATAAATTGATAGGAAAGAGTTCTTAAAAGTTCCAATAAATGGAATAAAAATAGTTAAAATCAAGTAATAATTTCACAAAAAGTGAACACATTAAAATAGATTAAAATTATTTATATTCAACATAACTAATTAAATAAACAATTTTTAATGCAAAGACATTCTACAAAGTGGTTTTGATAGATGTCTTCTTGCAGAAACAGGTGTTTCGTAAAACTGAGCATTTTTTAAAAAACGAGTTACCTTAATAGGAACTTTTTTATTTGATGAAATTTTATTTCCGCATTTTTTGCATTTAAATCCCTTGTTTTTACCAGCAGAAGTCATTCTTTTACCACATTCACAAATTGGATTTTTATATTCAATATCATTTAATTTAATGACTTGAAACTTCTCAATATTGAATGTATTATGTTCTCCAATTCCACCATAAATTTTTATAATATCTCCAGGACACAAATGTGAAACTACTTTTCTAAAGTTCTTTGTTGGTTCGTATGCACCGCATTCAATCTCACCAGACTCATCAAAGATGTAAAAGAACATGTGACCACCATCAATGACAGTAGGTTTATTTTTAACTTTTCCAGTGACACAATAACAACCAAATTGTTTCATGGATGAAATATCTGATGCATTTTGAATATGCATGTCAGTATGTTGGTTTGTTTTGAAAATACACCAATCCACAATCGGTTCTGAAACTTGAACAATATCTTTTGCTTTTTTAAGGGATTCCACAGTATTTGACCTGATACCATATAATACAGGGCAGGGAGTTTTAGGTTCAATTGCAATGTAATCTTCAGAATAATCAATATTTTCAAAAGTGTCCGGAAATGTTTCCTTATCCATCCTATAAACAGATTCATAGTCAATCTGTCTTTTAGTTCCATAATTCTCAGCAGCCCTGTAAGCCAATAGCTCAAAAGTGAAATCAGATAACGGTAGACTGATTGATGCAATGGATCCAATAATACCCCTTCCTTTTTTGAACTTATGGATTTCACATCCGACAGACTTTCCAAACTCTTCAGCCTCATCAATTGTAATGAATTCATAAATTGCTCTGAATGCATAATCTTCCATTTCTTTTGTTATTTCCCCATCGTAGAAGATTACACCAGGATTGGTATTATCACAGTCAAACATGGACAACTTTTCGACTTCTTCCAAAACAATCTTTTTAGCCAGTTCAACATTGTCATCATTTGGAATTTTCAAACCGACCCCACCATTTCCACGAGTTTTGAAACGAGCGAAAGGATTTAACCTTATTAATCTCGGATAATCAACCAGTTTAATTCCATTATCTTCAAATTTATTGATAATCTGACTTGCCAAGTATGTAGTACACATCCCATCAGGAGAGTCTGTGTCATCTATTCCAATATGTAAAATGTTAATTATAATCACCCTTAAATATACAAATATATTAGAGTTAAAACAATATATAGTTTAAATAGAGGAATCACTATGTTAACTCGAGGCAACTTGTTACAACAAACTGAAAAATTATTAAAATCTCAAGGTTTTAAAACCTCAGACATCTATGAACAGGGTTCATTTGATCTTGTAGCAAGAAAAAACTTGTTAATTTTACTTCTAAAAACATTTTTAAATATTGACAGTATAAACGAACAGAATGCTCATGAAATGAAGCAGTTAGCAAACATCTTTCTTGCTTCCCCAATAATCATTGGAGAAAAATCAAGAAACAGAATTCTTGAAGAAGGCGTAATCTATGAGAGATACGACATTCCAACAATTGGATTCGATACTTTCAAGAATATGATTCTATACAATGAATATCCTGAAATATTGGCTGACCGTGGAGGTTATTTTGTTAAAATTGACGGTAATGTAATAAAACAATACCGTGAAGAATATTCCATGTCCCTTAAGGATTTGGCAAGTCTTGCACATGTATCCCGTGCAACAATGTACAAATATGAAAATGGAATCGTTCGTGCGAATACTGAAACCGCAATGATTTTAGAAGAGATATTGAATACAAAGGTTACTCTCGACATCGATTTGTTGAAACAGCCTCAACAAGAAAATATTGAATTTAGTGATGACGTTAATGACTTATCCAAGTTAGGTTATGGTGTTTTGTCAACCAATAAAAGTCCATTCGATGCTGTTGCAAAAATAAAAACTTCAGACAAACATTCTCCTTTAATGGCAAATGTTGAAAAAAACAGAAGCGAAAAAACATTGAAAAGAATGGCAATTCCTCTAAAAGATTTGTCCATGGTTACAACATCAGAACCAGTTTTTATAATAAATAACGATAAAATTAAAGAATCTATTGGTACTGTCCCAGTTATCAAATCTTGGGAATTGAAAGAGTTTGAAAATCCAAAAGATTTGCTTAAAATGATTAGAGAAAGAAAAGAAAGTTAAAGTGATTACATGGAAAATTTAAACATCAGTAATATGGAAAATCATCCAATCAAATGGGTTTGTAACTTTAAAGGACAAAAGGCTATTGGAATCTGCGGAAAAACCCAAAAAATAGCTATGTTTGCATCAGACGACAGAGTTTCAAAAATATTAGATGACATCGTAATTGGAACCGATGAAGAACAAGAAGGATACGGTTGTGAAGAAAAAACAAGATGCTGTAATTTTGATTGCGACCTTTGTGAAATTTCACCAAGACAATACTTACAAATTACAGGTAAAAAACCATCCAATAAAAATATAAAAGATTTAATTAACGGTTTAGCTGACTTGAACAAATCTCTTGAAGAAGAAAACCTTGTTCCATTTGAAGAATATGAAGTTGTTAACTTCTAATATTCTTTTAGAAGTTCAAAGTCTTCACGAGCTTCCTCAACTTTAGCCACACCAACTGCAATTAAATCAATATAATCTATACTTTTATAGAATTCAAATGCTTCTTTAGGTTTTAAAACACCGCATGCAAAAATCCTGGAAGCAATTACTTTTTTATTTAAGCTAGTTAATTTTTGTTTGAATTCCTCTCTTTGAGCTGAATTGAATGCTGTTATGTCCATCATGTATGAAATTGCATTGAATGGAACCATATAAAAGTCAAACAAGTCCATATCCAAGTTTTCAGGAATCAATGTTGTTGTTCTGAGAGGAAATGAAGTAACTAATCCTGAAAGAGATCCTGCATCATTGATTCTGGATAAAATCTTTGAGGTCAATTTCCAGTCATAAGCATCAACAATAAATTCATCAACCAACATGACCGGACAGTCATAGGTGCTGAATAACTCAATATCCTCCTCCCAATCAGCTTCTTTTGCAATTTCATAATTAGGATTTAGATAATCAATATCAGTTTTACCTATGGTAGCTATTATCTTCATTTTGCAACCTTGCTCACATGCAAGATCATATGCTTTAAGCAATTGAGGGTCGTTGAATATATTAATAGCTCGAACTCCCTGATTATATGATTCCACAATAACATCAGCAATAGCTTGAGGATTGTCGTACAAATCTCTTTCATACAACATGGAGCGATGCCCCAAGAACGGTTCAGCAACAAATGCTGAGTATCCGAGAATTGTCTCAGGAATAGTTTTTTCCTTATAATTTAATTCTTCAAAAAACATTGATAACACTATTCTTTTTCGATTACAACAGCAGTTCCATAAGTCAATACTTCTTGCATGTTTTGAGAAATACTATCTGAGTCCATTCTGACTGTAACAATAGCATTTGCACCTAGTTCTTTTGCATGATCAATGCATCTGTTAATTGATTCATCCCTTGAATCTTCCATCATTTTAACATATTGTTTGATTTCTCCACCTAAAATGCTTTTAAGACCTGCACCTATGTCTCCACCGATACCTCTTGCACGTACGGTTAAACCATAAACAAATCCTTTAACTTCAACAATTTTATATCCTGCAACATGGTCTGCACTAGTTATTGGAAATTCATCAAAACTTACCATTTTATCACCTAATTGATAGTTAATCTTAAATATTATATAATTTTTTATGACAGAAAAAATATTTATTTTCAATGCTACTGCAATATCTGCCAAATTTTATTAAAATTGAAACCTTTTAAATAAGATAAACAATATAATTATAACTAATATTTATTATTAAATATTCATTTAAATTATGGTGAAAAAATGAAAGTACTTATCGCTGATGCTATTAACGAAAAGGGTATTGAAAACTTAAAAGAAGTAGCTGATGTTGTTGTTGACACCAGCATCACTCCTGAAGAGTTAGCTAATACCATCCATGAATACAACGGAATCGTTGTAAGAAGTCGTACAAAATTAACTGCTGACATTATTGAAAAAGCAGACAACTTACAAATTATTGCAAGAGCAGGTGTTGGAGTAGACAACATCGACCTAAATGCTGCAACTGAAAAAGGTATTATGGTTGTAAACTCACCAGAATCCACCTCAGTTACTGTAGCTGAACACACTATGGGATTAATTTTAAGTATGGCTCGTAAAATTTCCATTGCAGACAAATCTGTCAAAGAAGGCAAATGGGAAAAGAAAAAATTCATGGGTGTAGAACTCAGAAACAAAACCCTTGGTGTAATTGGAATGGGAAGAATCGGATCCCAAGTTGTAAACAGATGTAAAGCATTTGGAATGGATGCAATGGCTTACGACCCATACTTACCTGAAGAAGTTGCAAAACAAATGGGCGTAGATTTAACTGATTTAGACACAGTTCTTAAAAATGCAGACTTTATTACAATCCACGTACCTCTTACCCCTGAAACCAAACACTCAATTTCTACCGAGCAATTTGAAATAATGAAAGATACTGCTTTCATCGTAAACTGTGCTCGTGGTGGAATTATTGATGAAGAAGCATTATACGATGCATTAGTTAATGATAAAATTGGTGGAGCAGCTCTCGATGTATACGAAGAAGAACCACCAGCAGAAGATTCAAAATTATTCGAGTTAGACAACATCGTTTTAACTCCTCACATTGCAGCTTCAACCAAAGAAGCTCAAAGAGATGCAGCTATTATTGTAGCTGATGAAATTATTGACCTTGCAAAAGGAAACACCCCTAAAAACGTGTTAAACTTACCACGTATCAACAAGGAAACCTACAAAGAGTTAGCACCATACATGGAATTATGTGAAAAATTAGGTAGTTTCGTTGCACAAGGACTTAACAGCAAACTCCAAGAACTTGAAATTATCTACAGTGGAGAAATCTCTGAAATTGACAATCTTGAAATCTTATCAAGAACTGTTATCCAAGGTGCTGTAAACCCATTCTTAAGTTCCCCAGTAAACGCAGTTAACGCTGCATTAGTTGCAAAAGACAGAGGAATCAGCATTACTGAAGGCAGGAAAAATAACTCCAGAGGATACGAATCCTTAATCAAAGTTATTGCTAAAAGTGAAGATGAAACTTTCACTGCTGAAGGAACTCAATTACACGAATCCAGAATCTTAAAAGTAAACGATTACTGGGTTGACGTAATTCCTAAAGGACACATGTTCATTGCTAAATATGAAGATGTTCCTGGAAGTATTGGTAAAATCGGTACCAAATTAGGTGAACACAACGTGAACATTGGAATTATGCAAGTTGGAAGAGATGAAAAAGGCGGAAGAGCTATCATGGTTCTAACTTTAGACAAAGAAGTTCCAAAAGACGTAATCAAAGAAATCCAAGCTTTAGATAATGTATATGAAGCTACTGGAATTGAATTATAAAGAACAATTTTCACCATGATTGTTTTTTATTTTTTTACTTTTTTTATTAACCCATCCTATTTTTAACTAAAAAAAAGAAGAATAATGAGTTTAATTCTCATAATATTTTAAAATTTTATCCAATTTGTTTTCAAGACTCTCATTTTGATCTTCAAGCTTATCGATTTTTTCTTCAAGACCATTATTTTGCTTTTCAAGAAGTTCAATCTTATTTTCAAATTGTTTATTATTTCTGGAAAAGTATCTAGATAAAATGGCTGCAGTCAAAGTAGCAGTACCTACACCAGATAATATATATCCTCCCCATACAAGAATCAAACTGTCTACTTTACCAATACGAGTTACACCTAGAATTGTATAACCATTACTTGTAAATGCATTGGAAATCATAACAACAGCATCAATGACAGATACGCCCTCTGAATAGATTGTAATAAATAGACTTATAAACAGAAGCGCAAACAACAGCAAAATTGTTAAACCGAGATTGTTATTTTTAGTATATTCGAAAAACCTCTTAAAGAAGTAAACACAATATAAATAAGCAATGATATGCAAGAATAAAGTAGTCCAAGCTGTATAATACTCACCAAGTAATAAGAAAATTATTGAATTGAAAGGGAATAAACAAAAAGCAAGTAAAATATTCTTTTTTGAATCCTTTTCATATATGATATACATAACCCTAAAGAAATTATCATATCTAAATAAGACGGAATAGGATCAGTGCTGAAAATTGTATCATACAAAAATATAACATTGATTAAAAATAGGGCTGCTAAAATTAGATATCCAACTTGATAAAGGGAGTGAATCTCATCTTTTGGTAAATACTCATAAATATTTAAGAACCTGGTATTTGGAGTGTCAAAAGACATTCATTTAACATAGCGAATCACTAATAACCAAAATATAACTACAAATACAAAAATCAAATTTACAGTTATAAGTGAAGGATCAAAATCTTCCATAAGCAGGGAAACTATTTCATTTATAAATTATATATGTGAAAAAAAGAATATAAAAAATTTATTATTTAATCATAATACTTCAAATAGATTAAACAATGCACCAACCATATATAAATTATTCAATAAATATTATGACAGATAAGGTGATAATGTGTTAGGATTTGGATGGGTAGGAATTTCAATAGCATTAATTGTTTCAACGGCATTAGAAGAATTAGTTTTAAAAAAGACAACCGACAACAAAATTATAATCTATAGTGTAGGAATTGCAGTATTTTTAGGTTTAGACATTATTTTATATTAAATTCAATCCTTGAATTCCCTAAAAATCCTTTTTACACTGCCATCATTATTAAGTTCTATTTTTATTACAGAATTCTGTGCTTGATTGTTCAAACCGTTTCTTCTTTCGAATTCTTCATAATGATCAACTTTTTCTTCATCAAGATTTTTGAAAAATTCATCATCATCCTCATCAAAAAATCCCGGCTCAAATTCATCACTGTCAGTCAATACATCATCTTCATCAAAAAAATCATCAGGATTATCATCAACAAGATAACTATAATCTCCGACACTATAATCCATAGGCTCCCCATGCCTGTCATATGCCTTAAATGTTTCATATGAATAAGGTAAGCATACGATCATGTGGAAGTATCCATTTTTAGAAAAAGTCATTAAATCAGCATCAGATGGACTTGCACTTGGTCCTGGGTGTGAATGGACTGATCCATAATATTTGGTGTTCATTGGAACCATTTCATTGTGAACAACAGCACCGGTTTCACATGTCTCACCAGGAACAAATAACAAACTGGTAATGTATAACACATTATTTTTAATTTCACCATCAAAAAATGCTAGAAATTCATTTGGATATGCCTGTTTTGAGTAATAGATTACAGAGTTAAGAACTTCCCTGTCAACTCTAACTTCACTAAATTCATCATCATTGTTTCCGAATAATTTTGAAATGAAACTCATTTTAAAACACCTAATCTTTTAAAGAAGTCCTTGTTGAATTTTGGAAGATTCCAATCGGTACACACATAGCTTCTGTATGATACCTGTTCCCTATTTTCTTTTTTATTGAAACCAACCACTTTTTTATTCTTCCTATATATTCCAATTCCTCTTTTTTTGTAAGCATCAACATCGTTCAAATTAATACCATTCTCGAATAATAATTCATGTATATCACTTAACTTCTTACCATTTATTTTATCATTTGATTCAATATTTGAATACTTTGATTTGAGATAGAATATGCCATGAGAATTTACACAATTTCTCCAGGATTCATCCTGTCTCCATTTGAAATATTCAAGAATGTCATCATCTGAAATTGGAATGACACGTGCATCAAAAGCAGGAGGTTTTTTAAATTTTACATTGTAATTAATAACAAATGAACTGGCTGCAAAACTAGCCATTACAGAATCAATTTTTTCAATTCTGCCATTGAATGGAACATTATCCAATAATATGCTTATTTCATCTGAAAAAGCATAAACAAAAATAGGTGAAAATTCTTTAAACAAATCTTCACAAACATGAGAGAGAACTTTATAGAAATTCTCATCATAAGGCTTGGTTAAATTTAAATCGCGAGCTAACTGATGAAAACTTCTACCGTCCAAACGAACAATAATTTTAGAGTTTTTTGGAACTTTTAGTGAAGAATAAACTTCATATTCCTTCATTACATACCCACACTAATGGTTTCATTGAAACTTTTAAGTAATCTAATTGCTGAGAGTGCTGCCAACATACTTGTTTTAGGATTAGCTTCGCAAGGGAAATTCATTGTAGTGGTTTTGAATTCACCAAAGTCTCCTTTAGCTGTAATTTCATGAACATTTCTGTCAACTTTAGGATCAACAATGATTTTAACATCAATATCTCTTCCACATGCCATACTTATTGTTGCAGCCACATTAATGTTTAATGGGAACTGTTTAACTGCTTCTGAAGCTTTTCCTTCAAATAGCACTTCTTCAGTATCAATATCTTTTCCAAGGGACCTTGGAGATTTACGGGTTACAAGATTAATTTCTTTAAGACCGAATTTAGCCACTGCTTTAATTCCGTCAAGACCTACAACAGCACCTGACGGCAAGTGTATTTTAGCATTATTCTCTTTAGCTATTTTTAAGACTTCACCATAGAAATCCAAATCCATGAATGCACCAATACTCATGGTGATCATGTCAATTCCTCTTTTAAGAACAATTGGAGCATATTCCTTAACTGAAGCAGGAGAAGCACATTCCAATACCAAATCTACATTGTTTAGCATGTCATCAAAATCAAGTGCTGCAATACCGCCAGCCAAACTTGCTAAATTTTCTGCTCTTTCAACATCCTTATCGAAAAAATATGCAATTTCAATACCGTTGTTTTCAGGAGCGATACTGCCAGTAATAATATTAGCAATTGCTCCACAGCCTATAATACCGACTTTCATAAATAACACTCTTAAAAAAATTAATAAAAAAAATAAATAAATGAAAGATATCTATAATCTTTCAGCATCAAATTGGACTTGAGTTTCTTGTGGTTGAGTTTCAGGTTGTTTTGGAACTACAGCATCAGGAACTTGTGGTTCTGAGTTTATTTTTTTAATATCTCTAGGATTGATTAACATAATATCTCCGATAGCTTGTACTTTATCGAAGTCTACGGTTAATAAATCGTTTTGGAAAGATTTCATATCATTTTCTTCTGGAACTTCCCCACGAATACTTCCTAAAAATGAGTTAATAACACCAGCAGGTTTTCTTTCTTGTTCAATAGCTCTAACTTGTAATTTTGAAATAGTTCCTAATCTAATATTGAGAACAACATCTTCTACACGACCAACATAATGTCCAGTGTTGGTATAAATATCTAAACTGCGTAATTTTGAAACTTCTACCATGTTTACACCACAATAATCTTAAATAAATATGTATAAATTTATTTTATTGTTAATATAAATAGTTTTTTATTTTTAATTTAATTTAAAAGACTTTTAATTGTAAAAACATTTATTTAATTATAAATTTAAAGTATAATTTAGATTAAAAGGAGATTTCAAATGTGGGACACAACAAAAGATTATAGAATTTTAGTGGCAAGCAAAGCAAGAGAAAATTATCTCAATCTCATTCCAACAGCTGCTTTTAGAGGAAGCTGGAATAAAAAACAAGCTATTGACCTTGGAAAACAAATGAACAGTGATTTCCAATCATTAATGTACTCTTACCTTGAAGGAGATGAATTGGTAAATTCTCCTGATGTTGCATCATTAAAAGAAAAAGCAGAGCAAATCATTGAATACTTGGGAGGACCTGACTGGAACAAAAAGTTCCTAAGCAATGCTCCTAAAGAAGACAGGGAAAAAACACAGGAAAATATTGCAAAAGTAAGATTCTTCTTGGACACAATTATCGGTTTAAAAGACAGATTAGCTCTTGGACCAATCAACGATCCAATCATCGGTGTTGACATCAGAGTTGGAGAAGTGATGAGTGTTACAAAACACCCAAGAAACGACAAATTATTAATTTGTAACGTAAATCTTGGAAAACGTGCAATTACCGTTCTCACAAACGATTTAACCGTTAAAGATGACAACAAAGTTGGTGTCTCCTTACTCCCACCACAATCATTCAGTGATATCGTAAGTGAAGGAATGTTCCTTGGTATAGATGGAGTTATTGTTAAAGATGTTGAAGGAGAACTTGGCCAAATGCCAAAGATTCCACTCGAAGCGCTTAACGAAACACGTAACCTTGTTGAAAACTATTTAAAATAAGTATTTTTACTTATTTTCTTTTTTTATCTTAAATTCAAACCTATTAATTTTGTTTTAGTCATTTCATCGACTGCGTATTTTATTCCTTCTTTACCGATACCACTATTTTTGAATCCACCAAAAGGCATATTATCAGTTCTGAATGTAGATTGTTTATTGATGAATACCGTTCCGGCTTCAATTTCCTGAGCACACCTCATAGCAGAAGCATAATCCGCAGTGAATACACCTGCCTGAAGACCATATTCAGTATCATTTGCAACTTCAATAGCTTCATCAATATTTTTAACACGGATGATTGGTGCTACAGGACCGAATGTTTCATTTTCAACAAGATCCATATCCGGTGCGACATTATCTATTACAGTTGCTTCATAAAATGCACCATCACGATTTCCACCAGTCAGAATTTTTGCACCTTCCCTAACTGCATTATTGACTGTTTCTTCAACCTGTATTGCAGCTTTTTCAGATATTAATGTTCCAAGAGTTGTTTTAGAATCCATTGGATTTCCCATAACCAACTTTTGAGTCGCTTCGACTAACTTTTCTGCAAATTCATCTGCAATTTCATCTTCAACAATTACCCTTTTAACCCCCATGCAGACTTGACCTGCATTTAGGAATGCACCATTGATTATTCCTTTTACTGCTTTATCCAAATCAGCATCTTTCAAGATAACTGTAGGATCATTTCCACCAAGTTCCAAAGTAACTTTCTTCATTCCTGCCTTCTGTGAAATCATAAGACCAGTTGTTACGCTTCCTGTGAATGAAATCTTATTAACATCCGGTGAAATAACTAAGTGATCGCCAACTTCTGAACCATATCCTGGAATAACATTTACAACACCATCCGGAAATTCTTCATCCAACAAATCACAGAATTTCATGACTGTCAATGGAGCTTCTGTTGGTGGTTTTACGATTACTGTATTTTTACATGCTATTGCTGGTGCAATTTTATGAATTGTTAGATTTAATGGATAATTAAATGGAGTGATAGCTGCTACAACACCCAAAGGTTCTTTTTGTGTAAAAGCAAAAAATCCTTTTCCACCCATTCCCGCATCAAGAGGGACACTTTCACCATAAATTCTTTTTGCCTCTTCTGCTGAAAGCTTTAATGTTTCAATTGATCTATCAACTTCAAGCAATGATTCATTGATTGGTTTTCCAACTTCCAATGTTAAAGATTCTGCAAATTCCAGACGTTTTTCCTTTAATTTTTCAACAACATTAAATAATTTATTTGAAATTTTAAATGCAGACATCTCACGTAGACTGTCTTTAGCATTGTTTGCTGATTCAATTGCAAGTTCAGCATCCTGCCTGTGAGCAATTGGGATTGTATCAATTACTTTTCCATCATATGGATTAATCACATCTTCTACATCATCACTTGAAATGTGTTTTCCATTAATTAACATATCCATTTTATCACCTTGATTAATATTATATGAACTAATAATTTATATTTAAATAATTAGTGAAAAAATAATTTATAACAATACATTAAATTTGTCATTTATCCTATCATTTTTATATTAGAACTATTAAATATTCACCCATGGAAACTACAAGATTTGAAACATTTTTTGATGCGATTATAGCAATTATCATAACTGTTCTTGTTTTAAAAATTCCACAGCCAACAACACCAACCATTGGTGCCATTTTACAGTTAAATACCGTTTTTATTGCGTATTTAATAAGTTTTTTAACATTATATAATCTTTGGTATGCTAACCATAATCTCTTTCAAGTAATAGATACCATCGACAACTCTGTAGTTTGGCGTTACGGAGTTATGACATTTATCATTTCATTATTGCCTTATTTTACACTTTGGCTTGCTTATGACATCCATTCAGTTCCTGCAGAAACAATGTTTGGTTTGATATTCATATTAACCCATATATTCAATAGATTGGCTATGCAAGCAATTTACAAGAGCAACCCATACAACAAACAGTTAATCGAGTTGGATTTTAATTCCAATATCCAAAGCATTCCATTATGCGTATTGATTATTGGTTTTATCTTGACATACACAGTTTATACTCCAGGGATTTACATTTGTTGTTTGATTGCAGTTTTATTATGGGTTTTCTTCGATAGAATAATTAGGAGAGGTAATAATGGAAACTGAAAGATTTGAAGCATTGATTGATGCAATTTTAGCAATCATTATTACAATCATTGTTTTGGAACTACCTCTTGCAAACGTTGGCAGTTGGGAAGCACTTTATGAACTGAGATATGATTTTCTAATTTATGCAGTTAGTTTTATTGTGTGCTTTAACTTTTGGAATTTCAACAACAACATATTCCGCCTTGTAAACAAAGTCGACAACAAAGTCATATGGACAATGGGAATCACATTATTCGTATTTTCACTCCTCCCATATCTTACATTATTCGTTGGAGAACATTTCTACCTGTTCCTGCCCCAATTCCTGTATGGTTTATGCTTTATCATTACTGCAGTTCTTTCAATAATTATAGGAAACTTCCTTAAAGCAGCAGATCCGGGAAATATTGCATTGCATATTGCATTAAGTAAACATTATCCAATGTATGCAACTATAACCACAGTTTTAATTGGAATGATACTCGGATACATCTTTTATCCACCAATAATATTAGTGTGCTGTTTAATTTCAATTTTAGGCGTATGGTTCATACCAAGAATAATCTTCCATTTTAAGTAATGTATTTCAAGTGTAACTACTTGAAATATCTCATTTTTTTACATTTCTAATACTTAAAATTAAAAAATAAGGACAAATTATGAGTTACTATCAATTAAAATTATTACAATAAGAATATTAAAACTATTTAAATCATATTATATGTATTTAAAAAAGATAAATTTTTAATTCACAGCACCATATAATGTTAAATAAATTAAAATTATTAATTTAATCTTCCTTGAAGTGCAAACAATCTTAATGAAAATATAAGACTGATTGGAGCCAAGAGAAAGTTCATTATAAATTTAATTATAATCCAAATATCCCATGAAAACACATTAAACACAGACGAAAACAAAATTAACTGTGAAATAATACATGTAATAAATAAAAATAAAGTGCCAAGAAATCCTAATTTTCCATAAAGACCAAATATTCCTTTGATATTGAATCCATCCTTAATTTTACCAGATTTATGACCCATATATATTAAAGAAGAATTCATAACAAACAGGATTAATGCAAATATCAAGAGAGACGGAAGCAAAATTATGGAATCATGATAAATAACATAAATTCCTTCCACTACCATACCCAATATATAACTCACAATAGAATATCCAAGAGTTACTATAAATTCCTTCAAACCATGAGTTAACATTTCAGGAATATTTTCAATAGCAGGTGTCTTAGTTGACCCTTCAAGAGTTTCAACAATAATTTTTGAAGAATAACCTGCTTCAAAAAGCAAAAAGCATAGAAGAACAATAATACTTATAATAGACAATAATGGATCATTTGTATGGTACTCCTCCAAAGTACCTGCAATTGTTAAAATAATACCAATGATAACAATAGATACTTTATCTGATACTGCAAAATAAAATGCATCCTTAATATTTTCATAGAAAGTTCTTGTATGATCAATCATGTCATTAAATTGACATTCAAAGAATAAATAATTAATCTGAATATCTAGTCAGGAAATATGCAATTATTGAACCTGCAAAATTCTGCCAAACAGAATATAATGCACCGGGAACTGTAGCAGCAGTTAAACTTGGAAAATGTGTCTTTGCGAGACTTGTTGATAATCCGGAGTTCTGAAATGCTAGTTCAATAGCTATTGTAATAATGTGTTCCCGTTTCATACCAGCAATATAACCCATCAAACAGCCCAATCCCATTGCCATGAAATATTGAATTATGATAACTGCCATTATCAAAAGGGATGAAGTCAAGATTGCCTGTTTGTTTGCACCCATAATTCCTGCAACAATTAAACAAACCACAATTCCAGAAATTGCAGGCAAGTATCCCTTTAACTTTGCACAAAATTCTGGGAATTTGTAATTAAGTGCTAAACCCAAAACAATTGGAATTATTACAATTTGAACAATAGATATAAACATATCCACAGGATTGAACGTAATTTGATTTCCGATTAACACCAATGTTATCAATGGAGTTACAATCGGTGAAATCAAAGTGGAAATTGCTGTTAAAGATACAGATAGTGCAACATCCCCCCTTGCAAGAAATGTGATTACATCTGATGCAGTTCCACCAGGAACAGTACCGACCAAAATAATACCTACAGTCAAAGCCATGTCAAGTGAGAATATACTTGCAAGAGCGAATGCTAAAAATGGCATTATAATGTATTGTGCAGCGATTCCAAGAACAATTTCTCGAGGATTTTTAAATACATTTACAAAGTTGTCAACTTTAAGTGTTGTACCCATAGTAAACAATACAATACTCAATAATAAATTCAAAATATTGATATCCCCAATGTTTGCCAGAACCCAATTAAATGTGGGTGGATAAACAAGAGCAATACCAACAAAAAATAATAGCATTATGCAATAGTATTTTTCTATGAATTCAAAAATCCTTTTCATAGTATAATATATTGTTTAGCATGTTAAATAAATATGTCCCGGATTATTTAAAGTAATTTTTAAGTGTCTTTAACTGACTGTTGAATTCATTCACTTCCTTTGAGTTGATTTCACCTCCCAAATCATTCATGTAATTATTATACATGTAAATTACAAGCAATACAACAACAAATATTCCTCCAAACAACAGAATGAATTCTGCTGATGTCTGAGCACATTCATCCACTATAAACCCCCCATAAGCAATGTTGATCCAAATGTGGAAATTATATAAAATATTCCAAAAGAAGCCGCAACAAGAGGCATTGAAAATTTAATTCCACTTTTAATTTTTCCATACATGATAATACTAATGATAAAACCAACAAGAATTGAATGAATAATCAAATAGAGTTCCCCAACCATTGGAGCAGATAAAATAATTTCAGATTCCATTCCATAAGTCTGCATGAAATTGGAATATACACTAACCATCCCCATGGCAAAAGGCGTTGCGACAATAGCAGAAATAAGCAAGAACATCACAGACATCATAACAGTAGATTTTCTCTCACGCTTAAGTGCCATCAAATCTCGCAAGTCATTTGAAACATCAAAAAGTACTGTTGATATGCTTGATCCACTTTTTCTACCATCTAAAATAATTCCAAAAATCCTCTCAAGCTCTTTAGATTTCAGTCTTTTACCCATAGCATTCCATGACTCATCGAAATTTCGACCCATACGAATTTCAACAATCGATCTTCTGATTTCATCATAAAGTGGTCCCTTTGAGTAATGAGACATATCTTCCATTGCATTTTCAAAGCTCAACCCTACCTGCAGCATGCTTGACAGCTGTCTTAAGAAATCTGGTGCTGTACACTCAATTTCCTGCGCCCTCCTCTCCTGCATTACAATAACATAAGTGAAAAGTACAGGAACTATAAAAAATGGGAAAATTACCAGTGAAATTGGCAAATTAAAAAGTATTGACACAATTACTAGAAAAATTTCTGTTGATAGAATGAAAATTATAAACATAGCTAAAACTTTACTTGCACCTATTGAAATAGCCCCACTCAATAAAAATTCACTTAATTTAGATAAATACATTTCAGGAATGATATTGTCTAAAAATAAAGCTAAATCATCAATTATTTTAAGATTCATGAAATAAAATTAGATTTTTTAAAAATATAAAGTATCGGTTGTTTTTAAAATAAAAATTACAAAAGAATATCAATAATTAATTAAATAAAAATCTTAAAAAAAAAGAAGAAAATATTAGATATGTATCATGCATATCTAAATTAATTTAAGTTTTTTAGCAGTTGCTTCATCAACTTTACCAGTTACTTTCAATCCTTTAGCTTTTTAGAACTGTTTTACAGCTTTGACTGTGTATTTATGATAAATTCCATCAACTTTTAATGTACGAGATCCTTCTTTTATGTAGAATCCGAAACTTTTAAGTGCTTTTTGGATTTTTTTAACTGTAGTTGTAGCATTACTACCATAACTTACTGTTTTCCATACTTTTTTAACAACAACGTTAGAAGTTACAGAAGATTTCGCATATTTACTGTCTCCTGCAAAGGTTACTGTGAATTTATAAGTTTTTGCAGTAGTCAATTTGACATTGACAGTAGCAACACCTTTTGAATTAGTTTTAACCTTGTAGGTTTTACCATTAACTTTAAATGTTACATATTTACTTGCAATCGCTTTACCATCCTTATCCTTAAGAGTAGCTGTCAATTTTTTGGTTTATATAGTTGTTTTGTAGGTTACTGCTTTTGTAGTGATTTTAGTTGGTATTTTTGAAACTTTAAATGTTTTAGTTGTAACAGATGAATTATAATTACCATCACCAGCATAATTAACAATCACATCATAGCTTCCCACTAAAATGATTATTATGGGAATTACTGATTATATTAAAACCAGATTATTGAACAACCGTGTAGAGCAGTACAACACCAAGCGCAGCTATTGGGGTGAAGATGAAAGGCAACCTAGAACTGACGGAATCAACACTGGCTTGGACTTACCAGATGCACTTCCGCCGGTTATTAATAAAACAATAGCTAATGCTCGTTATGCTGTTAAACTTGACGGTTACACTTCAGGTATTTTAAAAAATAGGATTGATAAAGCTAATGTTAATATGGTTCTTGTTGATAAGGAAAATAAGTTATCTCAAGAGCAGAAACTAACTTTAATTTTGTGGGCCAGAAAAATTGACATCCGCCAAGTTGCTAAAGAAATATTGCAAGGTGGAATGGTTGATGGTGAAGGAATAATTAAACCTGTAGAGCGCTGGGATAAAAGCATTGGCAAATACATCAAACCAATCTTTTTAGAAATCAGTGCACACGGATATGGATTAAAGAAGGAATTCAATGACGATAATGAAGTACTGTTATATTTACATGAAATGCCTAAGGACGTAGTTAATGGGTCTCCTGAAGATTTTAATAATTTTGTAAGTGTTGGAGAAGGAACATTGACAGTAAAATACGAACCTGATCAAGTTATTAACTTCATGTATAATGAAATCTACTCGGAAGCTCAAAGCATCATCTTAAATTGTCTGGATGATATTACCATAAATGTAAACCTGGAAAGGAATCAGGTTGAGAGAATTAATAAGGATAATATTATTGAAGTGAAACCATCCATTGATGAAAACGGCCGTCCATATATAATGGAACTCTCTTCAACAGCAAAGAAAAACTTATATGCTGATTACGGCACTACTGCTGATAGTAATGTAGCTATTGTACCTCCAGGTATTGAATCTAAAATCTTAGGGGGTAACAACTATCAATCTGACTACACCAGACAGACTGAAATATTCAGAAACAATATCTTAAGGACTTTTGTAACTCCCCAGTCTCAGGCAGGTAATGAAAGATCCAATCAGAATGTTGCAGAATACATTAACGATTCAGCTATTACTGGGTTCATTGTTAATGTTGCAAATGACCAGAAATGGGTGTTAAAGTACTGTAATCAATTGTTGAAAATGCAATTGGAACTTATGGGCATTGATGAAACTTTAAATATCTATTTCAGTTATTCTAGAGATGATGTGGTAAGATATATCATGAAACTTTCAGCCAATGGTGATGAAATCTATAAAAATTATCTCACTAACTTTGAAGACGAACAGCCCGTCGGTGAGAGAATTTCGAGTGAGAACGGAAATGAAATATAATAAAAGTTTATATAAAATAAATAATAAAATATATAATAAATAATATAATAAAGTGATATGATGAAACATGAACTTTTTGAAGTTGGGCTATATGACTATTCGGATTTGGACAGTCGTCTCAACAAACCTGTTAAATGGACTAGTGATGATTTGAAGCTAATAGCTGAAAACTACCGTGGAGGAATTCCTTTGACCTCAGAGCACGATAATATCTATGTGGGTATTGGAAATAATATTGTGTTTGAAGAAGATAAGGGAAAACTATTCCTATACCTTCCGGATGAGTTAGATATGAAAGGTATAGGCCTATCTCCTAAAGTTGATGTTTTATTGAGAGATAATGGAGATTCATTTGGAATTGATACTATGAGTTTAATAGATGTTGGCGTAACCAAAAATCCAAGAAAGATAACCTTGTTGAATTCTGAAATAACTGGTGAAACTGGTAGTACTGGAGAAACCGGAGAAACTGGAAATCCTGAACCTGTTGCCCCACCTTCAGAACCACAAAACCAAGATGTAAATGTAGCAACAAATTTATTGCTTGAAAAATTGCAAGGAAAAGATGCTGAAATCGGAAAACTGCAGGATGAAATTAATAGCTTAAAGAAAGAATCTAAAAAATATGATAAGATTAAAAAGCCTATAGAAGAAAATAAGGAATTCATAGATAATAAAGATGATATCTTAAAAGAATTATCTGAATTGAGAAAATCTGAGAATAAAAGAAAGATTAAAGAGTACGAAGCCAAGTACAACTTTAACTATAATGAAAACGCACAGGATAAAGAAATAATCGATAAGCTACTCGCCGGTGATGTTGATATGGAGCTAATGGAAAAGCTGGCTGAGCGAAGAATAAAAATTGAAGCTACAAATGACATTTCAACTCCAGGCGGACGTAATCCTCAAAACTCTAAAGATATTAGTGAAACCGGATCCACTGGCAGCACTGGTGATAAGAATGCCCCTTCATTTACAACTCGTGAAGAATATAATAAGATTTTGAAAGATATGGGTTTTAACAGAACCAGAATATAGCTATGATGGTGTTTTATTGCTTTTTACCGGAGCTAATCTGATATGTAAGAAAATTCGTTATTCATATTGGGGGAAGTGTTATGTGTTTCACTTCTCCCAAAATATCTTGCATTGAAACCCTTAATGCCTAATTAAGGGGGTACAAGCCCCCCTTTAATTACCCACGAGTGCCAATGCAGGATAAATCAAGTTTACAAAACTTAACCCCGAACCGACCGATAAATGGTCGGTTCTTAAATTTGACAAATTCATCTACTTCAAAACCATAAACTCGGAACAGGGGGACAAGCCCCTGTTCCTCGA
>JALFJX010000010.1 GCA_022775905.1 Methanobrevibacter sp. | reverse complement strand
AGAATCTTTAATCTTACCTGGTTTGTTAGTAGAACTTGCAGAAACTTTGTCAATTTCTGAAATTTTAATTACTCGTGAAATGCGTATTATTGAGAATAATCCAAGAAAGATGTCTAAATCTTCTTCATTATTCCCACAGCCATTTGCTTTAAATATGGAAATTATGCAAACTGCTCCTAACTTTATTGCATTGGTATTAATCGGTTATGGTATTTTCTTAACTGGTTTTACTGGAGGTGCAGTAGCTGGTGGTGGAATAGTATTATATGCATTGTCTAAAAAAGCAAGAGGTCTTCCAGTACTTGTTGTGGATGGTCTTGCAGGAGTATCAGGTATCGCATGGTGTATATGGATAATAGGTTTCTTATTATTCTTCGTAGCTCCTCAATACTGGTTATTGAGTTTATTCTTAGCAGCATGTGGTTTATTACTAAAAGTAGCTTCAAAAATAGGTTTAATTGGACTACTTATGAGAGAGGACATTGATAAGGAGTAGGTGATGAGTATGGATTTTGTTACACTTGGAGGAAATGTACTTGGAACAATTCCACTTGGAGATATCGTATTATACTTAACTCCATTTAATTTGTTCTTATTTGCAGTATTGTTAGGTTTTACAATAATGATTGGATTAAGCAAACCTGAAACTCAAATAGAAGCCACTATGCATTATTTAAATAATACTGAAGTTAAAGTAGGTCCGAAAGAATTCAAACAAAGAAGATTCTTGTCTGTAATATGTGGTATTGCATCAGCAGGTGCAATGATTACAGGAGATTTGTTTAACTTCACATTGTTTATGGCATTGGTTGGAATGTTGAACATTGGTATTGTGTCAGCTGTAAGACAAACAAGTGTGTTAAACTCAGCATTTAACTATGGTTTAATCGCTATGATGTGTAGTTTACCATTATTTGGTGGTGCAGCTATTATTCTTGCATCAGCAGGAACATTATCACTTGCAGCATTATCTCAAATGACTGCAACTCCGATGATGGTCTTTGGTGCAGCATTGATGTTAATAGGTATCTTAGGTGAAAGTGGAGTAGCACCTTTCTTTGCAAGTAAAGCAGAGATGTTCAGGACCGCCGGATCTCCATTCATCGTTATTATTCACTTAAGTTCATTATTTATTATTGTAAGAGCAGTTGAAATTTTATTATTGGTATTATGGTAGGTGATAGTATGGATAGTCAAAAAGGTTTATGTATTGTTTTATTGGTATTATCAACAATAGCTATTCTCGCTTGTCTTGTTATTGACTTTGAAGCATGGATTGTTTATGCTATTGCTATCTTTGGTATACCTGTATGGGTGCTATCTTTAGGTTTACTCACTATGGCTAAGCCAAGACCTGAAGATGCAGAAGAAAGGGTGAAAGAACCATTCACTGGATATTAGCGTGGTATTATGAATTTAATGGCAGAAATTTTAATTCAAGTAATAATTGCATTCATCGCAGGAAGTTTGCTTCTCGGTTTGCATAGAAAAATCATGGCTCGTGTTCAAAAACGTCCAGGACCACCTATAGTCCAGCATTTGTTACACTCTTTGAAATTTTTCTTTAAAGAAACAGCATTCCCAAAAACAGTTTCAAAAATATTCTATGTGGGAATCGTATTCATATTGGCTTTAGTATGGATTGTTGGTGTTATCGCAGGTCCTGTAGCTCATGATTCCTTGTTAATCATTTTTGGTGTTTATGCTGTTTACAAAATTGTTGAACATAACTCAGGATCAAGTTCCGGTTCACCATACGGTAAATTAAGCTGTGTAAGGGCAGTATTGTCTGCGGCAACTGAACTTCCATTGTTTGCAGCAATTGTGTTTGTTTACCTTGTAACCGGTTCAATGAATATTGGTGAAATCATTTCATATCAATCCGTTCACGGTCCATTGTTCTTTACAATCCCACTTGCAGCTTTAATGTTCTTCATGTTGATTATTACAAAATCACCATATTCTCCATTTGCAATAACCAAGGACAAAGCACTGGTTTCAGGATTTGAAACAGAACACTTTGGATTCTTGAGAGGCTTCATGTTATTTTCAGAATCAATTGCATGGTACGTAATGCTATGGGTATTCTTGACAATATTCTTCGGACCATTGAATGCAGTTGGATATGTAATTGGAATGATTGTAATCACATTCATTACAGGATTTATCAACGCAACAACTCCAATATTCAGTCCAAACCATTCAGTTATGACACAAATTACAATTGGAGCAATCTGCTTCTTTGGAACAATTATCATGTTATTTAGTGGGGTAGTATTATGAATAGTGAAGATGTAATACGTTATTTCACAGCATTAGTTGCTATCGGAATAATCGTTATAGGTGTATTGACAACAATATTCCATTCAGCTATTATTGCTCCGATAATAATTATTGGAATCATCTTAAGTGCTTTCGTATTGCTTTCTAAGGGCAACTTTGCACATAAGATTGAAGGTATTGAGAAATTATGTTTTGTAATAACAATTGTAGCAATTATATGTTCATTTATATTGCTTTATAAACCAATGTAGGAGATATTATGTTAGATTATATGATTTACATCGTTGCATTTGCTGTTGGTTCCATTCTTGGTTTGCTCTACAGTTACAAATTACATGGCGAGCCTTATGTTGCAGACCATGAATTCAATGTATTGCTTGCTGTAGGGGCTGCTGTCGGATGGGCATTGGGTTTCTGTTCAGGCAATATGATTTTATCTGCAATCGGTTTTCTCCTCGCTGGATTCGTAATGGGTGGAAGACCTGGATACGGCAGAAGGGAGACTGCTGTAGGTTTAGTTGTTGCAATAGTATTATACTTCTTATTGAAAAGTGGGATGTTGATTTAAAATGAATGACAACGAAAGATTAAGATTAATGCAAGATAGGATAATTAAAAGCTATGCTTGGCAAAGAGACATCATAATTCCACTTTCCAAGGATTTTGATTGCACAACCGAAGAACTTGAAGAGGTGTTCTTCGATTTGTTCTCCATGAGTGACCTTGAAGCTTTGCATGGGACATTCGAAACAGCAAGAGACATTTGTCTATACCAAAAATTCAATGCTGATTTAAGGCTTTGCTGGTTTATAGGTACGCTGGAGATAATACCTGAAAGTGAAGGTAAAAAATTAAAAATGAAACTTGTAGGGGAAGTTAAAAAAGGCAGATCATATGATGATGTCCTAAAAGAAGGAAAATTAGAATTATTTGAATTATTGAAAAAAGAAATTAAATATTGATGTTTATTTATTCATTTATAAAATAAAAGAGGGAGTACATGTTAGACACTGTTAAAGATGCTGTGAGGAAAAGCTCAATTCATGTCTGTATTGTGAATTGTGGTGGATGTAATGGCTGTGACGTAGAAGTCGTTGCATTATTGTCCCCAAGATATGATTTAGAGCAATATGGTATTTATGTTCAAAACAATCCTCGTGAAGCTGATGTCTTATTATTAACTGGTGCTGTAACCGAACAATGGGTTACAAACCTAAAAAGAGTTTATGATAAAGCTCCGGAACCAAAAATTGTCGTAGCTGTTGGAAATTGTCCTCAATCCGGAGATGTATTTGCTCAGGAAGGGGGAAAAGTACATGCACCTGCATCCAATTTTATCCCAGTTGATGCAGCAATTCCAGGATGTCCACCTAGACCTAGCGAAATTCTAGAAGCTATTCTGGCTGTGGGTCCACAAGCTATCGCTGACCGTGGGAGGGAAGAGAAATGATTGTACCAATTGGTCCTATTCATCCAGCTTTAAAAGAACCTCTAAGACTCAAGCTTCAAACTGAAGGAGAAAGAGTTGTAAAAGCAGAAATTGAATATGGATACGTTCACAGAGGAATCGAAAAAATTATTGAAGGACAAACTTGGCAGAAAGGAATCTATCTTTCTGAAAGGGTATGTGGTATCTGTTCATACGAACACACACAGACATTTGCAGAAACAATAGAAAAGATTTCAGATGTTGATGTTCCGCTAAGAGCACAATTCTTAAGAGTGCTTACCAATGAACTTGACAGAATACAAAGCCATTTGCTTGCAAATTCAACATTCTTCAAGGCAATGGATCACGAAACCTTGTTCATGCATGTTTTGGAATTAAGGGAATATGCAATGGATTCAATTGAATTATTGACTGGAAACAGAGTTAATATGGGTTGGAACGTTGTTGGTGGAGTCAGAATGGATGCTGACGAACGCCACTTCAAACCGATACTTGAAAACCTCAAGAAAATCGAAGAAGGTTTCGACACTACAAGAGCACTGTTTGCAGAAGGCCCTGCACTTGCATTAAGATGTAAAGGAATTGGCCACATGAGCAAAAAAGAAGCTATAAAAGGCCGTGCAGTCGGTCCTATAGGAAGGGCTTCTGATATTAAGGAAGATTACAGAATTGGCCACTACACATATGATGATTACTTCGACTTTAAAGTAATCAGAAGAAAAGAAGGGGACAATTACGCAAGAACATTAACCCGATTTGATGAAATCCCTGAATCAATAAGCATAATCAGACAAGCTATTGATAATATGCCTGAAGGTGAAATCCGTACTCCTGCTGATTTGAAATCAGGTTATGCAATGAACAGAAACGAAGCTCCTCGTGGTGAAGTAACATACATGATTGAAACCAATGGTAATTTAATCAAACATATTTCAATAAGGACTCCAAGTATTGCGAATATGGATTCATGTGCTAAATACATGATTCGTGACGTTCCAACAATAGCTGATGCAGTTGCAACCTATGCGTCCTGCGACCCTTGTGTTGCTTGTGCTGAAAGAGTAGCTATTACCAACGAGTATGGAAAAACAGAACTCAAAAACATTTATGAGGTGAAATAGATGTCATCTCTAATGTGGTACATATTTGACTTTGCAAGAAAAGCTTGGGCTGATGCATTTACAAATGCAAAAACAAATCCCGAAATTGCAGAAAAACCCGAAAGATTTAGAGATTTTCCTAAAGTAAATAAAGAATACTGTATAGGTTGTGGAGCATGTACCGTATCATGCCCATCCCCAAATGCAATCAAAATAGTAAGGGAAAAGGATGATGAAACTGGTGAAGGTTCAACATATCCTGTAATCAATCCTAGTTCTTGTATAAGATGCGGATTCTGTGCAGAAGTATGTCCAACAGAACCAAAAACATTGGAATGCGGTCACAATCATTTCATTCACCCGGAATTCAATCTTATTCCATCAAAAAGACAGTTCATTGTTGATGATTATTTATGTATAAAATGTAAAAAATGTGCTAAAAAATGTCCTGTTGAAGCTATAAGTCAAACAGACAGCAATGTGATTGTTGTAGATCAGCTAAAATGTATTTCCTGTGGAGAATGTCTTGACGTGTGTCCTGTTAACGGTGCAATGAAAGGAGTATTTGTCGATAACTTGCAAGACCAAAAAGAATTGATCTTATTATGTGTAAATTATCTTGAAAACTTTATCAATAATGAGGAAGAGGATTTAAGGTCATTGGAACATAACGGGCTTTTGCAATATGATGTTCCTCTCTCTGAGATATGGGATGAAGCATTAAAAATCATGCCTGATGAAGAAATAGCTTTGGAAATCATTACCAATGCAGTCAACAGGCTCAAAGTCAGAATCATTGATTGGGATAAATCAAAATGTAAAAAATGCCAATTATGTATTCCTGATTGTCCGACAAACTGTATTTCATTTTATGAAGTCAATGATACAATCGTAAGAGATAAAGAAAGATGTTTAAGATGCAGTATTTGTTACCAAACCTGTCCATTTTCAGTCATCAAGTATTTCATGGCTAAATTCGCACTTGATGATGGTGAAAATATTCATGTTACAGTAAAAGCATCTAATTTAAATGAGGATATTGTGGAGTGAGTGTTATGATTGACAGTTATACTAAAACACCAAGACCATTGAGGCATGTGGATGTCGAATATTTCATCGACAAAACAAAATGTGCAAATTGTAATGACAAACCTTGTCTTGATTCATGTCCTATTGATGCAATATATGTTGATAATGAAGAAGGTCTTATTAAAATAAAAAGCACTTGCTTCGGTTGTGTATTATGCCGTAATTCTTGTCCTTATGATGCAATATCTCTTGATGTACATATGGACCCACCTATAAAGGAAAATGTTCCAAACATAAATGTGAAATTATGTAAAGCTTGTGGAGCATGTGTAATGGCATGTAAAAAAGGTTCAATTCATATTGTTTCAGATGGAAAACAACCTCCGCACAGTGAAATTGATAAGGATACCTGTGTACGTTGCGGATACTGTTTCAGAGTATGTCCAACAGATGCAATTAAATACGGTCAATTGCTTCCTAAAACAGTTAAAGGAGGTAAGGCTGTTGTCGTCAACCAGAAAGATTGTATTGGCTGTATGACATGTACAAGAGTATGTCCTTCAATGGGTGCTCTTAATGTGGCTAGAACCAACAAATTGCCGTACATTAATCCTGGCTACTGTGCAAGATGTGAGGAATGTATGCATTCATGTCCTTCAGGGGCTATAAAATACTCTTCACGTAAAAAAGCTTACAAAATGTACAGTGAAATAAAATCATTTGATATAGTATCAAGCATTGTAGACCATGATACTAAAATACTTTCACTGGATTTAATCAGTTTAAACAAGGTTTTAGAAAAGGTAGGTAAGTCAATAGCTCTCGAATTCAACGATTTGACATTTGAAAATTTCGTTGAATATAAAGTAAATGATGAAATGGAAAGGGAGTTAAGTATCAGTCTTAATTCAAACATTGAAGTTGGAGAGTTCACAAAACTCGTTGGATCTTATTTAATGGACAGAAACATTGAAGTATACAACAATAAATGTATTGCATGCGGTGACTGTTATAATGTATGTCCTGCAGGTGCAATTGAACTAAACGGTCCAAATCCAATTAAAATTAATGAAGATAAATGTATATACTGCGGAAAATGTGTGGAACAATGTAAATTCGATGCAATTGGTGCATATGATGATTACTTCTATAGTAAAGACACTGACCTGTACTATGCAAGATCATACTTGCACGGTCAAAGATTGGCTGATTTCACAATTTCAAATCCTAAATGTCAAGCATGTGCAATTTGTGCAAAGAACTGTCCAACAGGAGCATTGACATTGGGTGATGATATCATGGAATATGACAGTGAAAAATGTATTTACTGCAGAAACTGTGAAGCGATATGTCCGCTCGATGCAATCAGAATAGTTAACTTCAGGTGATTTCATGTTTGAAAAATCATTCATTACAGATTGTGAGGGTCCATTGACCTTAAATGACAATGCATTTGAACTTGCAGCTGAATTCATTGAAGACGGCGGGGAATTATTTAAATTTCTCAGTTTATATGATGATTATCTGGTTGATGTCGTTAAAAAGGAAAACTATAAAGCAGGCAATACCTTGAAATTGATTTTGCCTTTCTTTGTTGTTGAAGGTCTAAAAAACAAAGATTTGATTGAGTTTTCACAAAATCATATTTATTCAGTTGAAGATTCAAAATTCCTCTTAACTTACTTGCAAAAAGAGATGAATACTTACATAGTTAGTACCAGTTATGGTCAATATATTGAGGCTATCTCTAATTATATGGAATTACCTTTCAAAAATACATTTTACACTAAGGTAAATCTAGATAACCTTACATTAACTGATGAAGAAATTACAAAAATCACTGAATTCAAAAAGTTGATTTTGGAAAACCCTGAAGATTATGAATTATTTGATGATATTTTCTTCTCACAGATTACCAAAATGGGAATCTATGAAAATATCAAGAATATTGAAGTTGTCGGAGGACAGGGCAAGAAATTGGCTATTGACCAAATCATTGAAAGAGATAACATCAACAAGGATAAAATCTTCTACATAGGAGACAGTATAACAGATGTGGAACCTCTTGATTTTGCCCACAGGAACAATGGTATCAGTGTATCATTCAACGGTAATGAATACCCATTGAAAGTTGCTGAAATAGCTATTGTATCTCCAAGTGCAGTAACAACTGCAGTTATAGCAAATATCTATGCAAATAATGACAAAAACAAAGTAATAGAATTTATTAAAGATTATAATAATTTAAATGATTATGAAAGCTTATTCAATGATTATAATATTGATGAAGAAATTAAAGATAAGTTTTTCTCAGTTTTCAGCAATGAAAATTACCCATTAATCCAAATAATCAATGAAAACAACTTTGATGAAATTTTAAAAGTCAGCAAAGAAATGAGAAACAATATTCGTGGTCAGGATATAGGCGGATTAGGTTAAAAACAGGTGTATTAAAATGAGTTATGAAAAAGTACAAGACACATTCTTTGAAGCATTTGAAGGAAAATACGTAAGAGCTTTAATTACAGGCCCTACCAAAAAAATTGTTGAAAGAGCAGCTTATGATTCCACTTCAACACCAAGCGCAGTTATAGGAAGAGTAGAAGGTGGTGTAGAAGGATTTTTAGATGAATCACAAACTCCAGATGGAAGATATGGTGCTGTCGTTCAATACTGGTTAGGTGGAGATGATGTTAAAAAATTCGCATTTGAATTATCTTACAGATTAAGGCAAGATGTATTGGTAAAACCATTTACACGTATTTTTGACTATTCAACATCAGACAGTGATGAATATATTGAAATGATGGATATTGTAGGTCACTGTGGTGACGGATATGAATGGATCGTAGAGGAATACGATAGAAAAATGATTAATGTACCTATTGCAGTTCCTGACTTCCAGATTGAAGAAAAATTCAAAATCAATGATGGAATTATGGGAGGAAACTTCTGGTATTTATGCACTACACCTGAAGTAGTAATTGAAGCTGGTGAAGCAGTAATTGATGCAATAATGAATGTTGAAGGAGCTACTGCACCATTTGATATTTGTTCTGCAGCTTCAAAACCGGAGACAAACTATCCTGAAATTGGACCAACCACAAATCACGTTTACTGTCCTTCACTTAAAGAATCTTTAGGAGATGTTTCTAAAGTTCCTGAAGGAGTTAACTATATTCCTGAAATTGTAATAAATGCAGTTGATGAAGAATCAATGAACAAAGCAGTTAAAGCAGGTATTGATGCTGCTTTGGAATTTGAAGGCGTAGTTGGAATATCTGCAGGTAATTTTGATGGTAAACTTGGAGATAAAAATATAAATTTATTAGATATTTTAAAGTAAGGTTTTAAAATGGAAATTCTAGATGATGATATTAATGCAGAAGTAGTTGGATTCGGAGCACTGAATGTGGACAAACTTTACTCTGTTGGAAATATTGCAGGTAAAGATGAAGAAAGTTTCATAAAAAGTGAAATTGACGCTCCTGGCGGTTCTGCAGCAAATACAATTGTTGGTTTATCAAGACTTGGCCGTTCAACATCAATCATTGGAAAAATAGCTGAAGATGAAGATGGGGATTTAATAGAATACAATTTGGCCATTAATGGTGTTTACTCAAATAATTTAATTTACTCAGAGACAGGTTCAACCGGAAAATGCTTAGGTTTTGTTGATGATGATGGTGAAAGATGCTTATACATTGACCCTGGTGTAAATGATGAGATTAAAATTGATGAAATAAATCCAATCAATTTTATGAGATGTAAAGTAATGCACTACACATCTTTTGTTGGAGATTCATTTAAAACCCAAATTGAATTACTGGATTTGTTAAACGAAAATACTGTATTAAGCTTTGATCCTGGAATGTTATATGTTCAAAAAGGATTCAATGAGTTAAAACCAATCCTTGACAGGACTGATATATTACTCATCAATGAATCAGAATTAAGATTATTATGTGATAATAATGAAGCTTCCTTAAAAGATTTGGCTAGAGGATTTCTTGAATTTGGAATTGAAACTGTTGTAATTAAACAAGGGGCAAAAGGAGTATTTGCAATGAACAACCAGACTGATTGTTTTGTCGAATCATATGAGTGTGATGTTGTCGATACTACTGGTGCTGGAGACAGTTTTAACAGTGGATTTTTATATTCCTTCCTAAAAGGATATGATTTGGAAAAATCCTGTAGAATCGGAAATTGGGTTGCAAGTAAATCAATTGAAGGATTTGGAATGGATAAATTCCCTTCCGCTAAAGATTTAGAGGCTTTCTTTTAAGTGAATTTATTAAGATAATTAGATATTAAAAAATTGATTAGTAGGTATTAAAATGAATGTGTCTTTTATAAAACAGATGAAGGATTTGGAACGTGAAGTTCTTTTAAAATCTGTTGAATTAGATGATGATCGTGATGATTTTCAGTTTGAACTGGATGGATTTAGTGCAAATGATGAAATCATTGCAGTTTCACCTAGATGTGTAAGGTGTAATACCTGTGTTGGCGAGTGTCCAGTTAATGCAATTGAGCCCGCTAATATTTTCAGAATAGCTAAAATAACTGACAAGTGCGTTAAATGTGAAATTTGCGTTCAATCATGTCCTGTTTCAGCAGTTAAAATAATTGACAATTCAATTGTTTATGATAGTGAAAGTGAAGAGAAGATAATTGAATATAAATTAGCTAATGTAAGTTCTCGTCATAGGGTAATTCGTATGAACAATATTTCAATCGATTACTCTGTCGATAATAATTGGGATGATTGTGCGACATTATGTCCAACCAATGCATTTACTCTTGAATTTAAAGAGTTCTTTGATGATTTGGATATGGATTTAGGTATTGAACTCCTTGAAGATGAGTTATATCCATATGTTAATGAAAAAATGTGTATTGGATGTGGAGCATGTGCTGAAATATCACTTAATGACAATGCAATAGAATTGGATCGTTACTTTGGTCCTGTAATCCACAGTCGTTTTATTGATGTCAATCACGATTTGTGTGTCAATTGTTATTTATGTGAAGAAAACTGTCCGACCGGAGCTATTGAATTAGTGGATGGTAAAGTTGTTTTAAATGATGATAAATGTATTAGATGCATTGAATGCACTCATCGTTGTCCGGTAGTGGCTTTGAAAAGAGAAGTGATAAAATAAAAATGAGGTCTGTTTATGAGAGCTAAAGAGTTAATGGATAAAAATTTTGTATATTTAAATACAAATGATAGTATAGTTGAAGTTTCAAAAGTAATGGAAGAAATTAGACGTTTCACATGTCCTGTTGTTAATGATAACAAACAATTAATAGGATGGATAACTTCTTTCGACATTACTCGTGGATTAAGGGAAGGTAATGAAAAAATTTCAGAAATCATGAGTGGTTATGAAGAAATTGGGACTGTTCATGAAAATGATCCTGCAAGAAAAGCAGTAATCTTAACTGCAAACAATAAGTTTGTAACTGTACCTGTTGTAAATGATGATAAACAAATTATTGGTATGGTTCGTGCTTGTGATATTGTAGAATTAGTATCTGAATTATATGATATTAAAGTTTCAAAATTATATGAAGCAATGCAAAACCAACTTAAAGGTGTAACCTGGGATGAACTGATGGATGCATCTGCATTAGTATCTCAAAAAACCACTGGTGTCAAAATATCTCCTAAGGATTATGAAGCAAATATTATGAATTCTACTTTCGGAGAAGCTATCTGGTCAACTGGTGGTTTGGAAAAATTCTTTGCTGGTTTAATCTCTGTTGGGGAAATAGTAATTGCTCGTAGAGTTGGAAAAGCAAGAAGATAATTTATTAATCTCAAAACAGACGAAATATTCATTATTTGGAATTTAAGTTCCATTTAATGTATATTATTACTTTTATGGATTATACGAGATAGAGGATTTTATCAACCAACATTTTCTAGTGATATTGCTCATTTCCTTGAGGTTTGTCTTAAAGATTCGATGAATCTACAATTTCTAATATAATGGAAAAATACCTCATTTTTAACGAATCTCAAGGTTAAATATTTT
The DNA here is from genome assembly GCA_022775905.1 of Methanobrevibacter sp. NCBI lineage: Archaea > Methanobacteriati > Methanobacteriota > Methanobacteria > Methanobacteriales > Methanobacteriaceae > Methanobrevibacter > Methanobrevibacter sp. Next base: position 13,431 of record JALFJX010000010.1, on the reverse strand, counting down.
TTTATTATTTTATTTATTTGATTAAAATAAAGTATATTTTTCATTTATTTTTTATTTTCAAGCATTAATACTTCTTATTTTGAATATTTTTGATATTCATGTTTACTTTTTGATTTAAATTTTATACAGTGACTTAAATTCACGGTGTTAAATTTAAATATTTGTATAATCAATATTACTTTGTATGAATTTGAATTTTGACTTTAGTGAAAAGCGTGTAATTATTACCGCATTTTTCTGTATGGCTTTCACAATTGCAAATTTGATTACTGTTAAAGTTATTAACATTGGATTTTTAGGAATGGAAACTCCTGCTGGAGTTTTAATCTATCCTTTAGTATACATTTTAACTAACGTAGTTGCAGATGTTTATGGTGAAAAAGTAGCGCAAAGAACTATCCTTTTAGGTCTTGCTACTGATATTTTATTTGTTTTCATGACAACTTTAATATTGGTATTACCTTCTCCAGCTTATTTCACAGGAGATTCCAGCCTTGCATTTGTATTTACTCAAACTCCAAGAATTCTCGTAGCTTCATACATCAGTTACTTGATCGGTAACTTTGTAAACGCAAAGATCACCGCTAAAGTAAACGCTGGTAAAGAATACTCTTCTACTAAAAACTTAGGAATTCTTGCTTTCAGTGAATTAGTCGATAACTTTATTTTCATCGGTCTTGCATTCATCGGAGTATATGCTGTTACTGATATCTTAATAATGATTATTTCCCACTGGGTATTAAGTTTGATTTGGACTGCTATTGCTCAACCATTTACAAAAATGACTGTAAAATGGGCAGAAAAAGGAAAACCTGCAGAAGCTTAAATTTAAAACGGGAATTATTTTCCCACTTTTTTATTTTTTTTTTTAATTGATATTTAATAATTGTAAAGTTTTTAAATAGTTTTTTTCAATTTTGTTTATTATTTTTATATGAATTCTATAATTGTAAATTTTTTAATCAATTTTTATCGTTATTTTTCTATTTTTTACTACAATTTTGAAATAGTAAAATATTTTATTGTTTTATTCAGATATATATAATTAGTCAGAAATTGTTATGGCTATATTTAACACTTTATTTTACAAAGTGTGGATATTTTAACTATTATTTTTAAATTATTCAATAAAAATTTTTAAAATAATTAATCAATTTATGATAAAATATAGGAATTTTGTGATATATATGGTTGAAGAAAATAATAATATGCTGCTTGGGGTTCGTGACAAGCCTCCGGCACTCAGGTGGGTTTTACTTGCTGTACAGCATGTATGTGCAATGTTTGGGGCTACAATTTTAGTACCTATTGTTGTAAACACCACTGCAGGTGCAGATGTTTTATCAATTCCGGTAGCGTTAGTTACATCTGGTATAGGTACATTAATTTACCTTATTTGTACTCGTGGAAGAAGTCCTGTATACTTGGGAAGCTCCTTTGCATTCATTGCTCCTATGGTAGCAGGTTATGCATTGGCTGGTAAAGCTAGTGTATTTTCAGCTTTAATGCTTGTTGGTTTAGTATATGTAATTGTTTCATGTATTATCAGAGTTTCCGGTAAAGCATGGATTAATAAATTGTTACCTCCAGTAATTGTAGGTCCTATGATTATGGTTATTGGATTATCTCTTGCTCCAACAGCTATTAATGAAATCGGTTTGGACTTAGCTGTAATTCCATGGCAAAATCTTGTTGTTGCATTGATTGCATTTTTAACTACTGCAATTTTAGCAGTTCGTGGAAAAGGAATATTACGTGTAATTCCATTCTTAATTGGTATTCTTGTAGGTTATGCTGTAGCAGCAGCTCTTGGTATGGTTGACTTTTCACAAGCTTTATCTGCAAATGTAATTGAAATTCCTAAATTCTATGTACCATTCATGAATTATAATTTGAACTTCGCAGCAGCACTCACAATTGTTCCAATTGCTCTTGTAACAATGGTAGAGCACATTGGAGACCACAAAGTATTAAGTGAAATCATTGGCCGTGATTTGATTGAAGATCCTGGTCTTGACAGAACCTTGCTTGGAGACGGTCTTGCAACTTTCATCGCAGCATTATTAGGTGGTCCTGCAAACACAACTTATGGTGAAAACACTTCTGTTGTAGGTATGACCCGTGTAGCATCCGTTTATGTAATTGCTCTTGCAGCTTTAATTGCAATCGTATTTGCATTCTCAGGACACTTGACTGCATTCTTAACTGCAATTCCTGCTCCTGTTTTAGGTGGTATTTCTGTTCTTTTATATGGATTTATCTGTGTAAATGGTCTTAAAATCTTAATCCACAATCAAGTTGACTTCAACAATACCAAAAACGTTGTTGTAGCTGCAACAATGCTTGTTTTAGGTTTAGGTGGAGCAACATTATCAGTTGTATGCGGTAACTTGTCCCTTGCAATGTCCGGTATGTCTCTTGCAGCAGTTGTCGGTGTAATCTTAAATCTTGCAATTCCGGAGGAAAAACATGAATGAATTTGTTTTAGACCATCCATTAATAACTCATAAACTTGCGATTTTAAGAGATATTGGCACCGGAACTAAAGAATTCAGAGAACTTGTAACTGAAATTTCAACAATCCTTGTTTATGAATCAATGAGGGATGCAAAACTTGAAAAAACAACAATTGAAACCCCTCTTGAAAAAATGGAAACTGGAAAATTAAATGAAGATAACTATGCTATCGTTCCAATATTAAGGGCAGGAATGGGTATGGTTGACGGTGTATTGAATGTAATTCCTAACGCAAAAATAGGGCACATTGGTCTTTATAGGGATGAAGAAACATTTGAGCCTGTTGAATATTATTATAAAATGCCTGAAGGAATTGATAATAGGGAGGTTCTTGTAGTTGATCCAATGCTTGCAACAGGTGGAAGTGCATCAGCAACAATTTCCAGGCTTAAACGAGATGGTGTAACCAAAATTAAGTTGTTATGTCTTGTAGCGGCTCCACAAGGTATTGAAACAATCGAAAATAATCATCCTGATGTTAAAATATTTTGTGCAACTGTTGACAGGGAATTAAACGAAAATGCATATATCCTTCCGGGTCTTGGAGATGCTGGAGATAGGGTATATGGAACTAAATAATTAAGTTTAATTTTCCTTCTTTTTCTTTTTTGGGATGGCTCATGAATATTAAATTAAAAATCATAAAATTTTGTTTTGGTATTGTGTTGAAAACATTTATTTTAAACTTCACAGGATGGGGATTTGAAAGAACAAACCTATTACTGAAATCACAAAAATATAATGTTTAACCTCTAATAGTCTATTTGAATCAATATTCTGGTTTAACATGATAAAACAAAATCTATTGGTGGTTCAATTTCTAAAAATATTTATTCATCTTATAATGCTACAACTAAATTAATTGAGAGTTCTTCAAAGAATATTGTTAAATCTATTTCTAAAGTAAAACATAAGTTAGTTTCTAGTTATTCATATGTGAAGAAAAAAGTTTACTCTGCCGTTAATTTTGGTATGAAAAAATGTTATTCAATTTATAAGTATTCCAAAAAGAAATTTTATTCTACGGGTCATTATATTAAGAAAAAAGTGCATTCAACTTATAATTATGCAAAAAAGAAAGTTTATTCAACTTATAATCATTATAAAAAGAGTACATATAATTATGTTAAAAATTCATTTAAATATTTAAAATCTTATGTGAAAAAATTTAGATTATGGTAGGTGTACAATGGTTTCAAAAGAATTCATTGAAAAAGAATGGATTAAAGCATATAATGCCCTTAATCCTTTTTTAGATGTTAATGGAGCATATGAACTCCGTAAATTATTATATGATTTTAAGAAATAATGAAAAATTCATATTTATTTCAGATAATGTTGATTATACCTGTATTATTGAACTTGATGAATTAAAAGATGATATTCCAATTTTTAAATATGTATCAGATTGTTTTAAAATTTTTGGAATTTTTAGTAAATCTCAATTGAGCAAACTTCATTTTGCATCTGTTTATGATATAATTGTTTATAGTTGTGTTAGTGAACTTAAAAGAGATTTATCATATAATGAGAGAAAAAAATTTATTACTGTAATTTAATTCATAAATTGACTTTGAATCAGGATATTTCATCTAATTTCAATCAAAATTTTAAATATAATAATGAACTATTTAATCAAATGAAAAAAATAAGGTGGAATTCTTCTGCAAATAAGTTAAAAAATATTATATACAGAGATTTGATGGGTACACTCACTTTAGAATTAAATACTGATTCAGGAGTTACTTCTTCATTTGGTGAATGTGCAGAGTATTTTGCATGTTGTAATGTATTTAATGATAATCGTTTAGAAGTAATGCCTGATGATGTGGTTAAATCTTGGTTATTAACATTGAATTTATTTTTAATGGATTTACGTCCCTATATTAAAGATTTTAATTCAGCTAGTGATATGATTACTGATACTGGAAGTGAATTTAAACCTATTAATATTTCGGAATGTCAATTTAACAATAAATCTTCATCTATAATTCGAAAAGTTTTAGGTGGTGTTTTAAGTATAATTATTGTCTTTCTGTTGCTTATTGTAATGTCAACGATATTAATATTGATTTTTGGAGATGCTTTGGATAATTTCATTGGTTTACTTAGGCCAGTTGGTATAATAGGTTTGGCTTTGGCTGCAGCTTTGGGTAAAGAAATATACAATAAACTTGTTTAAACATGGAAGCATTTTCAAATGCTTCACTTATTTTTTTTCATGCCATAATCTTCAATTTGCAACGATTCAAAACTCAAAAAATGTTTTTAATCAAGTAATCATGATCAAGTTAATTATTTTTTTAATTTTTTGATTATCTGATTCCAGTAACTAAATATGTTTTCTATTTTTATAGGATATTTTAATCCAATTTCTTAAATAACTCATAACCTTTTTGCTTTTACAGCATCAGAATAATTTTCATTCAATTTAACTGCAACATCATCAATCTTTGTTTCCCAATTTTCCTTATTTTTCGTTAATTCCCTCAATTCAAGTAGAATATTATCCTTGTCAATAATATTTATCATATCCTAACCTCTTGAGGTTTTTGTAAAATTATCTTTTAAAGAAGTATTTTAAACACCACTTTTTTTATTAACTTTGTTTACAGCACTTATGCTTATTTTTGTTTTAAATTTTTGTATTGAAAACATTCATTTTAAATAATATCTATTTTTCCTTATTTTCTTTTATTTATACTCTCTTTCAATGAAATATTTTAATAAATTATTTAAACGATTTTTAACAAAAATAACAATGTATTATCTTGGAGGATTAATAATGAATAAAAGTGATTTGAAAAGAGATTATTATATGCTCAAAGGATCACTTGCCAAAAAAGGTTATGACTGGTGGTGGCATTCCTTAACTGCATATGATAAAGAAACTGGCGAAGAAAAACCTTTCTTTATAGAATACTTTGTATGTAATCCAGCTTTAGCTGAAGAAGAACCTACTCTCGGACAATTGCCTGAAAATCAAAAAGCAGGTAAAAAACCATCATACTGTATGATCAAAGCAGGTACATGGGGTAAAAACAAAAAACAAATCCATAATTTTTACTCAATGAAATACTTCGATTGTCCTGACGATGAATTAAACATAAGAGTAGGAGATTGCAGTCTTACAGAAACTCATATGAATGGACAAGTAAAAGTCAGTGAAGAAGAAGCTCAGGAACACCCAGAATTCATGAGTGATGCTGGAGAAATGATGTGGGATTTAGATATTGATAAACAAATTGCTTTTAACGTTGGTTATGGTGCTAACAGCCTATTTAGAAAATTAAATTCATTCGAAATGTTCTGGCATGCTGAAGGAATCAAAACTCAATACAGTGGAACCATCTGGCTCGACGGTAGGGAATATGAAGTAATTCCTGAAAAATCATACGGATATGCTGATAAAAACTGGGGTGGAGACTTTACATCACCTTGGCTTTGGATTTCATCATGTAACTTGACCAGTCTCAAAACCGGTAAAAAATTAAACAATTCAGCTTTTGAAGCAGGTGGAGGAAAACCAAAAGCATTTGGAATATCCATTCCTCGTAAATTATTAATTGGATTCTACTATGAAGGTAAAATGTATGAATACAACTTCGCTCGTTTCTGGAATATGGTAAAAATAGACTTTGACTTTGAAGAAGGTGAAGAAGTACATACCTGGAGAGTAAATGCAAGTAACAAAGACTCCAGAATGGAATTGGTTCTTTACTGCAAACGTGAAGACATGTTATTAATTAAATATGAAGCTCCTACCGGTAAAAAATTACACAACAGATTATGGAACGGTGGAAACGGTTGGGGTGAAATCAAATTATACAAAAAAGATGGAACTCTTATCGACCACGTAAAAATGGAAAATACTGGCTGTGAATACGGAGAGTATTGCTGATGATATTCACAGACATTATTGCATTAATCGTAGTTTATATTTATGTAGCAGTTATTTTTGTAATAGCTGAAATGGTCTTAAAAACAAAACCTGAAGTTTCACGTAAATTCTTGCATATTATGGTAGGTAACATGATATTTGCAATGCCATTCTTTGCAGATCCATGGAACATGGTTTGGTTTTTAACATTGCCGATTACAATTGCATTGTTCTTCTTAACAGAATATTCTCCAATTACAATAGAAAACAGTGTAACAGAATCAGGCCATGCATTAGGATTATTCTTCTATGCAGGAATCTGGACAATATTGATTGCAATATTTACAACAATTGCTCCTGCAAATGACTCTAAATTCTACATCTGGATTGTAGCATTAGCTATTGTTCCTATGGTATATGGTGATGGTTTTGCAGCATTAATCGGTCAAAAATTCGGTAGAGTCAAATACACAATATTCGGAGGAACTAAATCTCTTGAAGGATCACTTGCAATGTTTGTTGTCACCTCTGTAATGAGTGTATTTGTATGGATGGTTTTCGCATCTATCGGATGTACCATGCCAGAATTCAATATTGTAAATATCATAGCAATTTCTGCTGTTGTAACAATATGTGAAGCAGTAAGTTATGGTGGAATCGACAATTTATCTGTTCCAGCTGTAACTTCTATTTTATATTTCTTAGTAGCTATATTATAGCTACTTAATTTCTTATTTTTAATTACTATTTTTTGCATTTCAGTTCCAATATTATGCATCTTGGACATATTGCCAATTAGTCATTTATATATTACTTTACTAACTTTTATTATCGAATGGTGATAATATGCATGTAAGAGAAAAGGCAGAAAAAAGAGTGGATGCAAAAATCAGGTTTCAAGAAAATTTATTTAAGTTTATAGTTTCAAATACTATATTGGTAATTGTTTGTTTCGTATTCTTGGGAGATTTCTGGTTACTCAAATTTGCAATGTTATTTGGTGGAATTGCTCTTTTAAAAGATCTTTTTGATGCATATCCAATTAGTTACAATCGTGAAAGAATTGTTGAAAATGAACTTTCAAAAAGAGGTGATTAGATGAGTGACAGTTTAAGGGTAATTGCTGAGAGAAGAGCAGATGCAAAAATAGAATTTTATAAAAGCTTTACAATATATCTGATTGTAAATGCTGCACTGGCTGTTGTTAACTATATTTTCACTCCGGAATTCTGGTGGGTTGCATTTCCAGTATTCTTTTGGGGAATTGGAATTGCAGTCGAATTCTTAAAGGCATTTGTGTTCAGCAGCAGATTTGACAGTAAAGAATACAGGGAACGAAAAATTCAAGAAGAGATGGAAAAACTAAGGAAATAAAATATGAAGGTAAATTTATTTGTTTCACGAGATATTGAAGAGCCGTATGCTGACATTCACACCAATGAATTGACAGATAATATCACAAAAGCAATGTCAATTCTTGAAAGTGATGATTCAAATGAAATGCTGGCAGTTAAAAGGGGGTCTGACATAGCATTATTGGAATTTAGTGAGATTTTCATGTTTAGAGTTGAGGATAAACAGGTCAATGTATATACAGAAAATCAGGAGTATATCATTAAAAAGCCATTGTATCAAGTTGAAGAAACTTTAACAAGTGATTTTGTCCGTATTTCAAAAACCACTATCGTTAATCTAAAAAAGATAAAAAGAGTGGCTCCTTCACTTAAGGGAATGATGTTTATAGAACTTAAAAACGGCTTGAAGGATAATATCTCAAGAAAATATTTGCCTGAATTTAAAAGGGCTTTGGTTTTATAGGTGATTTCATGAAACTGGATTTAGTTAGAAGATTAGCATTCGGAGCATTTGTCGGATGTTTTGTTGTAATGTGTGTCATGGTAATGATATCTCTTCAAGTAGGGCCTGAAACTATTCGATTCAGCGGTATTGATATTATAAATGCATTTCTCGGAACAATTGTTGTTGGTTGGGCATTCTCCTTAAGTGGTTTGATTTATGAAAATGAGAATGTTGCATTTCCTCTTCAGGTTATCTTTCAGATGGTTATTGGTATGGGAGTATTGTTTGCAGTTGCAGTATACTTAAAATGGATGCCAATTAATCTTGGAATCGGTCCAATAATAACATGGATTGCAATAGCTTGCATTTTTGCAGCTGTTTTCTGGGCTAGTTTTTATATATATTATTATTTGGTTGCACGTGATTTGAATAATAAATTGAACAGTAAATAGTTTTTTTCTATTTACTTTCATATCCGCATTCACTACATGTTTTGCTTTGGAATTTAATAACACCACCGCATTCTGGACATAACCATTTATCACGGTCCTGACTCATCATACGGCCAATTCCGGTAGTTTTAATTCTTTTGGCACTTTCAAGGGTGTTCAAATCATGTCTTTTAATATATTTTTTTGAATGCTTTTTCATGAGTGGGCATGGAAACTCACTGCAGCGTCCGCAATAGCTGAAATTCTTAGAATCAAAGCAGGTTTTAATTTTACACTTTAAGCTGGCTTTACTTTTTCCGTCATTGCTGATTAAACACCCTCCACATGGATTTTGATATTTTTCACAGCTAATACAATTAATTCCGCATGGGGCAAGTAATTTTGAATCTATAGTTTCCGGCATTTTCATAATGTCACACTCAATAATAAGAAAGGTATATATTTATATAATTCTATATTTAACTTTATAGTTATCGAAATGATGTGATAAAATTGTCATTAATCATTCATCCTGAATTTGAAAAATTAAAAAATAAGTTGTCTGATTTGATATTTGAATATCAGGAGCTTACTTTACATATATGTCCTAATATAGAAAGGGAATATCTTTTAAACTTCGGATTGCTCGAGCATGATCTCTATAAAAGAGATGTTGAGTTGTCTATTCTTAAAAGAAAACTTAGTTTGCTCTATATTCAAATTAACAGTCAGGACGAGGTCAATCTTGACTTGATTGATGAAGCGTTAAAAGAAGAGTTTTTAGAATATGAGCACAATATCAAACTTCAAATGGAAGAATTGGATGAACTGATTGGTGATAAAAAGTTCCATAAGCTCTCAAAAAAGAATGCCAAAAGGCTTAAGTCACTTTATAAGGAATGTGTTTTAAAGTTACATCCTGATTTACATCCTGATCAATCTGATTATAGAAAAAAACTGTTTATACAAATCACTGAAGCATTTCAGATGGGTAATCTAGATGCACTTGAATCATTATACTATTTTATTCCAAATAAGAATATTGGTCCTGAATTAGACTTAAAATCTGAAGTTGAAAGATTAAATGAATTGATTGTGTATAATGAAATAGAAATAGCTAAAGTTAAGAAGAGATATCCATACAATAAAAAGGATATGCTTTCCGGTGAATGCAATATAAACAGGTATAAGTTAATGCTTAAAAATCTAATTATTCAATTTGATGAGGATATCTTAAGTTATAAAAATAGAATTTCTGATTTATATGGCAAATATTCAAAAAATTGATTCTGAAGTGTCTGATTTCATTGGATTTCTGCATAATGCTCCTGAAGTAAAACCCTTTTTGGAAGACATTTATTTAATTACAGTTAATGTGGCTGGATTAGTTTATATTGATGATATTGATGAAATATTTTCTATTATTAAAGAGGGAGATCATTTGGATTTGTTCCGTGAAAAGGACAATAGATATGATGAACATGCCATTCTGGTCAAATATGATGGTAAAAAAATAGGTTATGTTCCAAGAGCAGATAATATTATTTTAGCTAATCTTATGGATGCCGGTAAAATGTTATATGGTGTGGTTGTAAATACATATATTGAATATGTTTATGTGGGTGATGAATTTAAAGTAGTTAAATTCAAAATATTTTTAAAAGAATGATTTTTACTTATTTTTACGATACATTTATAAATACATAAAACAAATATTTTATTACTGTTATTTCTAACAGTAAATAAATTACTTTTTTCGGGACAAGTTCCCAAATGGATGTGGCCCTAGTGGCTGAACAAAAAGGTGTTATTTATGTATAAATATATTAGAGACGCATGGAAAAATCCAGATGAGTCTTACGTACGTGAACTCATGTGGCAAAGAGCTCCTAAATGGAGAAGAGAAAGAGCTGTTCAAAGAATTGAAAGACCTACCAGACTCGACAGAGCAAGAAGCTTAGGTTACAGAGCTAAAAAAGGTTTCGTTTTAGTAAGAACCAGAGTAAGACGTGGGGGTAGAAGAAAAACTCGTCGTTTCAACGGTCGTAAACCTAAAAGAATGGGTGTAAATAAAATTACCCAAGCTAAATCTATTCAAAGAATGGCTGAAGAACGTGTAGGCAAAAAATACCCTAACTTAGAAGTATTAAACTCCTACTGGGTATGGTCTGACGGAAAATATAAATATTTCGAAGTTATCTTAGTTGATCCACAAAGTCCTTCTATCGTTAACGATAAAAAAATCAATTGGATTTGTTCCAAAAAACACACTAACAGAGCTCTCAGAGGCTTAACTAGTGCTGGTAACAAAGGACGTGGAATTAAATCTAAAGGAAAAGGCTCAGAACAAGCTAGAAGAAGAAACTTATAGTTTTTCTTCTTTCCTTTTTATTTTTGATTAAAATGATTCATAATATTAAATTCAGAGCTTTCGTTTATGAAGATGAAAGTGTTGATGAAATTTCTCAAGCTATTTTAAACTTACTTCCTGAAGCTGAAATAGAATCAGAAGAAGCTGAAGGATTACTTGAAGATAAGATTATAATCTTATCCGGGATGGTATCTAAAAAAAGATACACAAAGACTTTTTTTAACAAACTTTTAGAATCTGTTGATTTGGAAAAGTTAAACAATGATTTAGAGCAGAAAATTGATGAAAAGGGAAACTGGTTTTTAAGATTTGACAAAGCCGATGCTCTAGATGAAAAATTAACTATTTTAGATAAAGGCGATTCAATCCATCTAAGAGTTAAAATCGCTGCTTTTCCTGCAAAAAAACAAATTGCAGTTGATAAAGTACGTGAAGCTATTTTAGGTAGTGCTTAAATGGAAAAACAAAGTAAATTTTTAATTTTATTATTAGTAGCTTTTGTAATTTGCATTGGGATATTCTGGTTCCAGTTCAACAATAATGTTTCAACTTTCATAATTGTTAATGAAACTCAAGTAACTGAAGGAGATTCATTTTCAGGAATGCTTGTTGATTCATATGGTAATGGTGTTGCAAATCAGACAATCACATTCCACAAACCTGGATATCAAATGGGAACAATTGTTGATGTAGTCACTGATGAAAATGGTGAATTTGTTATTGAAAATGAGGAATATCTGCCTGATGTGGGCGGTGACAACTACTACGGTAATTTCACTTTTGCAGGCCATGATAAATATCAGGGATGTATATATGAAGGCAATGTTACTGTAAATCCAAATTAATTTATTTTTTTTATTTTTTTTTCATTAAATTTTATATAACTTGAAGTCAAACTATTAATTAATTATTGATTCGGAGAGAGTTATATGAAAGGGCATGCGAAAGTTGTCATACTTATGTTCTCTCAACACTACTTTTTATCGAGCTCATGTTAATTAAATATTTTCATTTTTCTGCAGTAGGATGAAATTATATGACCATCAACTACTTTTATAAAAATTCGATTAGCATTAAAAAATTTAATGTAAAGATTAGATGGAGTATTTTGATTAAAATTTTCATGTTACGATATTGCAAAATTCAAATATTTAGGATTTGAATAATATCCTTTTGCCACTAACATCAATTTCTACTTTGTCACTAAGCGGAACATTGGTAGTGCCATTATAAAATTCAACATCATAATCTTCAGGTATATTTTCAATTATTTTCTTTAAAACTTCAATATTTAAAATTGACATGAATAATAATTTATAAAAATCTGTATTTAAATCAATCTTCAAAATCTATTCCAAATCTATTCCAAATTTATTGAAAATCTATTGCAGTTGACATTCAAATCAATTAATCAAAGTATCCATCATCAGCATATCCAAATTCTTCAAAATCATCATAGTTTATATCATCACCATCATCAAAATCATTTCCCCAATCTGGACTGTCTGACAAATCAGATCCACATTCTTCACATGTTGCTCTTGAGGAATCATTTAAATGACCGCATACACTACATGTTATCATTATATTGTCCTCCTTATTTGGTTTTAAAAATATATAAACATTTTATAATTTATCTAAATTAAAAATGGATTTATATTAGTATATACTCTTTTATAGGTATTGTAAATATCTGACAATGCTAAATTACAAATATATTCATCTACATGTTTATCAGGAATTTCATTAATCCTTTTAAACAACATTTCATCGTCACGGGAAATGTCAAATGATTTAGAGATAATCTGAGTAAGTTTTTTTATTTCAACTAAAAGCATTTCGAAATCATCTACTTGATATATGTCATAAGCACAATGGATTATTCTATTAATTTTATAATTGAAATCATCTTCAATTTCAATATTATTTTTTGTATCTTGTGAAAATTCTTTCAATAAATTGTTTAATGGGGTATTCTTAGAGTTTTGTGAATCAATTAACTCGTGAGTATCAATTGAAACATATTTTCCTGTTCTTAAATATTCTAAAAATTTAATAAGTTCTTCATCAACAATTATGTCACTAAATGCAACAGGTTTTGTTAAATATAAACCATTGAATGTTTTTACACGAGTTAATGCTACATATAACTGTCCTGAAGCAAAAATATTGCTTTTTAAATCAAGGAGCATAGGCTCAATAGTTTGGCCTTGGGATTTATGTATTGTAAAAGCATAACCTAATTTTAAAGGATATTGTTTCACCTTTTGAATAAATGGTTTTTTACGTTTTAAAACATGTTTATATGGATCATAAACCATTTCATATTTATAGTCTTGAGCGCTTCGTTCATTAAGACTTACAACAACAGTCCGTGTCTTTTTATCTTTTTCAAATTCAACTATAATGGTGTCTTTATTAGTATCCTCATC
>JALFJX010000008.1 GCA_022775905.1 Methanobrevibacter sp. | reverse complement strand
GTGTAATCAAAAGAATATTCAATGGAACCAATAGAAGCAGAAGTCTACAACTATCCAATAAAGAAACAAAACTCAAAAACACAATTTACAACATTTACAGAACAACACAAATTCAAGAAAAATAAGGATTTCTACAAAGCCAAAAAAAGAATAAAAAAAGATAACTAGAATTCTTTTAACATGTTAGCTATATCTTCTTTTGAATAACCTAAACGGACAAATAGGCTTTTAATTGGTTCAGTTTCAGGAATAGAACCTAATTCCTTCCAACTTTTGAAATCATTTTTCATAATAGCATTGATTAAAAGTTGAATAGTGATTAAATCATCACTTTTAACAGCGATAAATGCATCTTCATCACCAAAAACATTTTCTGGATCAATTAATGTTACCCTTCCATTCCTATCTTTTTTTATAATTGCGTTGTCAATCTTGTAAGCCATAATACCACACGTTCAATGTCTGTTTAAATTTTTAGTTTAAATAGTATTTAAATTTTTAACTTTTAATTGATTTGTATCCACTTTCAATAGCTTTTAAATTCATTTCATGGAATTTAGGTTTTAAATTGTTTTTCATAGCCTCAATGACAGATTCTTTTGTAAGTGGGAATTTGTCATCCGCAGTTACTGCACCTAAAAGAACCATGTTCAATGCTAAAACACTTCCAGCATCCATAGCCAATTGAGTTCCATTGATTGGAAGAACATATTTAAAATTTTCTTTTAAGGTTTTAGTAATACTATCTACACTAGGATATACTTTATCGGTTGAAGATGGAATGATCGGATGAGTATTGTAAACAATTTTTGTTTCACTGTTTACTTTTTCCAATCCTCTTATTGTTTCAATTGGTTCAAATGAAAGCAACATGTCTGCTCCTTGTTTTGGAATAATAGATGAATTGTAACCACCAATTTTCAATTCAGTAGAAACAGATCCTCCTCTTTGAGACATACCGTGAATTTCACTCATTACCACATCTAAACCTTGGTTCATTGCAGCTTCACCAATAATTGTTGAGGTTTTAATGATTCCTTGACCTCCAACACCACAAATATAAATATTATAATGATTATCCATTTTCTCACCTACCGTCCTCTAATGCACCATATTTACATACTTGAATACATGCTGTACATCCATCACATTGAGATTTGTCGATTGTAATTTTTCCGTTGATTTTGGAAATAGCTGGACAAGCTAATTCTTTTACACATTTATCACAATTATTACAGTTGCCTTCAATGAAGTTTACAGGAGGTTTTTTAGTTAAACCTTTAATTAAAGTACATGGAGCTTTTGAAATAATTACTGCAGCATCATCTCTTTCAAATGCTTCCTTATATGTTTTAACAACTTGCTCTAAGTTGAATGGGTTGATTACACGCACATAATCGCAGCCACATGCAAGTGCTAATTTACGGATAGATACTTCAGGAGCTTCATCCCCCATACCGTCAACCGGAATTCCTGGGTTTGGCTGACCACCAGTCATTGCAGTAATCCTGTTATCAAGGACTGTTAAAACAAAGTTGTGTTTGTTGTGTACTGCATTTATCAATGGAGAGATACCGCTGTGGAAGAATGTGGAATCTCCAATGAAACTTGCTACCTTTTGGTCTGTTGAAACTGAAAATCCGCATCCATCCCCTACACTGGAACCCATGGATAACAAGTAATCAGCAGCGTTGTAAGGTGGGTTGATACCTAATGTATAACAACCAATATCAGATGCAAATACTACGTCCGCAGGAGTTAATCCCAATTCATCGATTGCAACATTGATTCCATAATACATTGCCCTGTGAGGACATCCTGCACATAAAACCGGAGCACGAGATGGAATATCTTCACTTAATTTTTCTAAACTTTGAGTAAATGAAACTGATTTGTCTTCTTTGAAGTCCAATACTTTGTTTAATCCTTCAGCCACAACATCTGAGTTGAATTCATGATAAAGAGGGAAAGTTCCATCCAATTTTCCGTGAACTTGGACATTGAGGTTTTTAGCACCAATGCAAATTAAAGTGTCTCTTTCAATGATTGGATCAACTTCTTCTACAACAAATACTTCATCAACATCACTTAAGAATTCAGCAACCTTATCCTGTGGGAAAGGATATGAGAATCCTAATTTTAAGATTTTAACATCTAAATCGTTGAATTTTACAACATCATGCGCATAATTGAATGCACTACTTGAAGCAATTAAACCGTATTTTTTACCAGAATCTATTTCAGTGTTGAATTCACTTTTATTGGTTACTTCTTCAATTTTGTGGATTTTATCCCAAAGTCTTACGTGCATATCTCCTGCATAAGCAGGTACTGGAACATATTTTGATGGGTCTTTGTTGAAGTGACCTCTCATCCAGTGGTCATCACCATTTGATGAATTGTCTTTAACATCACCAAATTCAACTACACCCCTCATATGAGATACACGAGTGGTTGTTCTGACAATAACAGGTAAATTGAATTGTTCGGATAAATCAAATGCATATTTAACCATGTCTTTTACTTCTTGACAGTTGGATGGTTCTAAGATAGGTACGTTTGCCAATCTTGCATAATTACGAGTATCTTGCTCATTTTGAGATGAAAAAAGTGATGGATCATCAGCAGATAAAATAACCATTCCGCCGTTGACACCAGAATATGCAGTTGTCATGAATGAATCAGCTGCAACATTCATACCTACATGTTTCATAAATGTAAATGACCTAAGACCAGATGCAGCTGCAGTTGCTGCAACCTCCATTGCGACTTTTTCATTAGTAGAAAACTCGAAATAAATATTAGCATCCTTAGCCAATACGGACAATACATTCCCAATTTCAGATGAAGGAGTTCCCGGATAAGTAGCTGCAATGGAAATACCTGCTTCGATAAGACCTCTTACAGCAGCTTCATTACCTAGCAAAAATTGTTTTTCGCCTGCGCCCCCTGTGACTAATTCTTTTAAATTCATTATATATTCCTCAAATAATCGTTAATACAATATTATATTTTTAACTTAAAATTATATAAGATTTATCTAAAAATTAAAAAAAAGTGAAAAATAAGAAAAAGAGAAAATTTAATTTGGATAAACTGTCTCAGGCGGATTTTCCAAATCAATTATTTTCTTATTCTCAAGGTTCTCATAACCTAAGGGAGTATGAGTTGAAAGGTATACAGTTTTATTATTTTCAATAAACTCACGAACATTGTCAAGAGTCTCTCTTGCAGCACCATTGTCTTCAAAAACAACTGACAGTTTATTTTCGTATAATGCCTCGTCCGTATATGTCACATCACCATGCAACATGTAGAATAAATCCCCATCTTCCACAACAACAATACTATTTCCTAAAGTATAGCCTTTTGCTTCAATAAAGTAAACACCATCTGCTATTTTTTTGTGAATTTTTAAAATTATAGTATTCCCCATCATCAAATTCGACAGGAACAATATTATCGGTTTCCAATTCAACTTCATCCGCTTCTGTTTTTGACATGAATATTTCAGCATTAGGGAACTGTTTTAATTCACCAGTATGGTCTGCATGTTTGTGGGTGACAAGAATTTTTGAAATATCCTCAATATCGTATCCTGCTTCTTTTAATGCAGGAACATAATCCTTAACTTTATCTCCCATCCAAATTGGAGCATTATCATCACGAGGTTGAACTGGAAGTTCAGCAGGCATTCCTGTATCCACAAGAATAACTTCATCTCCAGTATCAATTACGAAATTTTGAAGACTAGATCCATATTTAATTGATGCATCAAAGTTTTCTGCATCTTCTTCACCACCAAATGCAAAAGGTTGGGACATGAACCCATTCAAATAGTTTTACAGCTTTAATTATCATAGTATCACGAAAAATTTAATCCAAAAAATATTGGTAAGACTTTAATTAATAATTATAAAATATAGTATTTAAACTATTTCAGAAATGTATACTAACTGTACATTCCATTTAAATAAATGAACTTAAATGTACACAATTAATTTTAAAATTTTTTTAATGAAAATTAGAACATATCAATAATAGTAAATATAATATATTTGTTAGGATACAAATATTATATTAGAATAATTTATAAGTTCTTAATAATTTGGGAGAGAAATGATGATTAAAGTTTATGTTTCAAGATTTAATAGTGAAACTGATACAGAACCACATTTAGAATGTTATGAAATAGAAGAAAAACCTAATATGATGGTTCTTGACGCACTTCAGGCTATTAATGAAAAATATGATGCAGATATTAGTTTTAGAAGCTCCTGTAGAGCAGGACAATGCGGTTCCTGTGGAATTTTATTTAAAGGAAACGGAGCTCTTGCCTGTCAAAAAGAAATTAAAGACGGAGCGATTATTGAACCGCTTAAATTCCCAGTCATTAAAGATTTAATTGTTGATAAATCAAGTATTGAAGCTAAAGTAAAAGATTTGGAATTATCCCTTCAATGTGACCACAAATGCAGTGAATTAGATTCCAGCATTACCAAAGCAGAAACTGCAGATACTAAAAAAGTAAGAAGCTGTATTGAATGTTACTCCTGCTATTCAACTTGTCCAGTTGTCAATATTGCAACAGAAGAGTTTGGCGGACCATATTTAATGAGATACATCAACAAATTCGATACTGATCCAAGAGATAACTTTGACAGGCTTAAAGAAGCATTGGATGAAGGTTTATACAATTGTACCAGTTGTGGTAAATGTTTATCTGTTTGTCCTAAAAATATCAATACATTTGGTGATGCAATAGAAAAAATGAGAGCTATTGCAGTTGCAAATGGTTCAGGACCACTCCCAGAACATGTTGCATTTAAAGAAAATATTTTAGAAAGTGGAAGATCTGTAAAGACAGACAAACCATCATTTATTGAAGAAGCAAAAAATAAAACTGGTTCAAAAATAGCTTTCTTTACTGGATGTATGGTTGACTACAAATTCCCCGAAATTGGTCACAAATTAGTTAAAATATTAAAAGAAAATGGAATTGACATTGATGTTCCAGAAGGCCAAGTATGCTGTGGTTCCCCACTTTTAAGAACAGGACAAACTGAAATTGTACAAGACCTCGTCGATAAAAACAAAAAAATCTTTAAAGATTATGATACTGTAATTACAGTTTGTTCAGGATGCGGATCTACTTTAAAAAATAACCACCCTGATTTTGGTTCAAAATTAAATGTAATGGACATCAGCGAGTTTTTAGTAGATAAACTTGATGAAAGTAAACTCAAAGAAGTTAATATGACAGTTACATACCATGACCCATGTCATTTAGGTAGAGGACAAGGAATCAAAGATGCACCAAGAGATATAATTAAAAAAATACCTGGTGTTGAATTTAAGGAAATGTTATACCCTTGCCAATGCTGCGGTGCGGGTGGAGGAATAAAATCCGGAAAACCTGAAATTGCAATGGAATTATCTAAATCCAAAGCAGAAATGATTAAAGATACTGGTGCTGATGCAGTAGTTACAATCTGTCCGTTTTGTGAATTAAATATCCAAGATGGATTAAGTGAAATTGGATGTGATGACATCGAATGTATTCACATTTTAGAATTATTAAATAGAGCTTATGAATACTGAATTAGGAGTTGATTAAGATAGGAGATACTGCAGTCAGTGAAGAAAAAGTAGTTGAAAATACTTCTTTGAATTCACCTGAAGAAAAGGAAGAATCCAAAAGTGAGAAAAAATCAACTTCCACAAAAAAAGCTAAATCAACTGGTCAATCCCGAGGAACTGCAAGAGCAAAATTAATTAAAGAGCAAGAAGAAAGAGAAGTCACTCTTTTTAAAGAAAACATTTACATTGTTTTTGTTGAATGTGAAACTCCTGGAAATATTGGTTTTCTTGCAAGAACCATGGCAAACTTTGGATTGAAAAATTTAGTATTAATCAATCCACCTACATTAACCGAAGAAGCATATTATCAAGCTACACACGGAAAATACATTGTTGAAAATGCAATGATATTCCCTACATTGGATGATTTCTATCAAACTCATAGAATTGATTTTAAAGTTGCTTCAACCGGAATGGCCGGTGGAAGTTACAACCTATCAAGAATCCCAATCAGACCTGAGGAACTTGGTAGTTCAATGAATGTTTCAAATAAAATTGCAATATTATTTGGAAGAGAAGGAAATGGACTTACAAATAATGAAATCGCTGATTGCGACATTTGTGTTTCAATTCCAACTGATCCCACTTACCCAATATTAAATATCTCACATGCAGCGGCAATCATATTTTATGAATTGTTTAAAAACAAACATGAATATGGTGCTGAAGGACTTGATGAAAGTACCGATTTAGAAAAAGAATACTTATTAAATGACATGCGTGAGATAATCAATAGTTTGGATATTCCCGACCATAAGAAAAGAAATGGTCTTAAAACTTTCAATAACATCATTTCTAGAGCATTCATTACTTCCAGAGAAGTACACACCTTTAAAGGCATATTAAGACGATTGAAAAATAAACTTGGTGAACAATGAGACGTCCTAGATTTGTAGACATTAGTAGATTTACTCTCAAATACATTTTCAACTGGAGATTTTGGATAGCAGAGATTACAAAAAAATCCGAAATCTACAAAAAAGCAATTGATAAATTCCTTTTTGACGAAGATGAAATCGTAGTTGTGCCAAATACAATTAACATTAATAAAAAGATAGAATCAGAGGGTTCTGAATTTTTACCAACTGAAATTATTAAAGAAGTTGTTAAACGTAACAAAGACATCGTCATTATGAACACATGTCTTTGTAGGGAATCAAACGGCTGTGAGGATTATCCTCATGACATAGGATGCATTTTCCTTGGCCCAACTGCTATGAAAATTCCAGAACATATTGGTAAGAAAGCTACAGTTGAAGAAGCATTAGCACAGATAGACAGGGCTGATGCAGCTGGATTAACCCATATTATTGGAAGAAATAAAATTGATACCGTATGGATGAACATACGCCCTGGAAAAGGACTTCTAACAATCTGTCATTGCTGTCCTTGTTGTTGTTTATGGAAAGTTTATCCAAATTTAGATGACGATATTAGCGATAAACTAGAAAAGCTTGATGGTGTTGAGGTAAAACTTCATGAAGACAACTGTAAACTCTGTATGAAATGTTTAGATGAAATCTGTATGTATCAAGCAATAAGTTTAGAGAATAATAAAATTACTATTGACAATAATATATGCAGAGGTTGTGGCCTTTGTGTTAATACTTGTAAATTTGATGCTATTTCAATAGATTATACTGCAAAAACTATTGATAATATAGTTAATAGAATTGATGATTTAATCAAAATAAAAGATTTATAAAAACTTGTTTGTGTGAATAAAATGGCAATTTTAAGCGATGAAGACATAAAAAAATGTTTAAAAGAAGGTAAAATTAGTATTGAACCTCTTTTAGATGAAAAACAAATACAACCATCTTCTGTTGATATGAGATTAGGGGATGAATTTAAAGTATTTAAAGTTATTAGAAAACCATACATTGATCCCAAAGATGAAGAAGACATTGCATCCTACATGGAATCAACTACTGTCGAAGAAGGCGAAGCATTTATCATTCACCCTAATGAATTTGCACTCGCTACTACATTAGAGTATGTTAAAGTACCTGATGATTTAGTTGCAAGAGTAGAAGGTCGTTCAAGTATGGGAAGACTTGGTGTTACAATGCACGTTACCGCAGGTTTCATTGATCCTGGTTTTGAAGGAAAAATCACCTTAGAAATATCCAATATCGGTGCAATGCCAGTAGCATTATACCCTGGTCAAAGAGTATGTCAAATCGTATTCGAAACCATGACCACCCCATCAGAAGTTCCTTACGGACACCCTGACAGACAAAGTAAATATATGGGACAAACCAGTCCTGAAAGTAGTAGAGTCAAATTAGACTACGAATTAAAAAAATAAATTGGAGATAATATTTATGAATCATGATAAAATGTCAAATATTAGTGCAAAAAGAGGATTTTTATGGCCATCTTTTGAAATTTACTCCGGAGTATCCGGATTTACCGATTACGGACCTCTTGGAGCAAGCCTAAAAAATAACATTATGCAAAAATGGAGAAAACAATACGTTTCCGGTGAAGGATTTTACGAAATCGAAGGACCAACCGTAATGCCTAAAGAAGTTTTAAAAGCATCCGGACACGTTGACAACTTTACCGATCCAATGTGTAAATGTGAAAGTTGTGGAGAAGTTTTCAGAGCAGATCACATCATTGAAGATGCAATTGGCAAAGACGTAGAAAGCCTTGAAAACGAAGAACTTGACCAAATCGTTATTGACAATAACATTACATGTCCAGAATGTGGCGGTAAGTTATCAAACATCTGGAACTACAACTTAATGTTTAAAACCGAAATCGGTGCTAAAGGGGATAAAGTAGGTTACATGAGGCCTGAAACTGCACAAGGAATCTTCATTTTATTCAAACGTTTAGAAAGATTTTTCAGAGGAAAACTCCCATTTGGAGCAGTACAACTTGGTAAAGCATACAGAAATGAAATTTCACCAAGACAAGGAGTTATCAGACTTAGAGAGTTCACACAAGCAGAAGCAGAAATCTTTTTAAACCCGCAAGAAAAAACACATCCAAAATTCTCCCAAATTGAAGATGTGGTATTACGCTTAAACTCACAAGAAGTTCAGGAAAAAGATTTAGAACCTTTGGAAATTACTGCACGTGAAGCACTTGACAAAGGAATCGTAGCTAACGAAATGTTAATATACCAATTATACTTAGCTCGTAAATTCTTAACCGAAATCGGTATTCCTGAAGATGTTTTAAGATTCAGACAACACTTAGCAGGAGAAATGGCTCACTATGCACTTGACTGCTGGGATGTTGAAGTTAAAACCGATAAATACGGTTGGGTTGAAATCATCGGAATTGCAGATAGAGGAGCATACGATTTAACTTCCCACTCAAAATACAGTAATGATGAATTAAACGTATTCATAGAATATGATGAACCTAAAAAAGTTCAAAAAACTGTTGTTAAACCTAACTTATCTAAATTCGGACCAATATTCAAAGGAGATTCACCTAAAGTAAAACAAGCTATTGAAGCAGCAGATGTTGAAGATATCAAAGCTGCAATTGAATCTGACGGTAAATTTACAGTAGAATTGGACAAAGTATATGAAGTACCGGAAGATTTACTTATCTTTGAAGATGTTGAGGAAGAAATAACCGGTGAGAAAATCATTCCACATGTTATTGAACCATCATTTGGTATTGATCGTATTACCTACTCCGTTTTATTACATTCCTTTACTGAAACTGAAGGAAAAGACTACTTCAAATTCAATAAAACTGTAGCTCCTGTCCAACTTGGAATTTTCCCTCTTGTTAACAAAGAAGGACCACGTGAAATTGCTCAGGAATTAACTGAACAGTTCAGAATGAACGGATTTAAAGTAGAATACGATGCTACAGGAACTATTGGTAAAAGATATGCTAGAGCTGATGAAATTGGTATCCCTCTTGCTGTTACTGTTGACTTTGATACCTTAGAAGATAACCAAGTAACCGTCAGAGACAGAGATACAGAAGCTCAAGAAAGAATTCCAATAGATGAATTAGCCGATTACGTAGAAAAATATTATAAATGAGTTTAAAACTCATTTATTTTCAATTTTAAAATTTTCAAATAGATTATTAGCCCATTTTATTGAATCACTATTTTTAGAAGTCAATAATCTATTCTGATCAAAATAACCATCTTCCTTAAATAACCCCAAAATCATCAACTCGTTTGTGATGATTAGTAAAAATGTCTTCTCACCATTAAAAAAAGATAAGTTTTCAATTTTAGATTTTTCATCAAAAACTTCAAAAAGACTTAAAGGAACCATTACATCAACAGGTTTATTGTTTTTCACTAAATCATTTAATTTATCATTGAAATTTTCATAAAAAAACGGTAGAATACATTTAACCTCTTCTGCAGAATCCAATGATTCTTCAATGAATTTATAAATTCTATATACATCAACTCCATCTGATTCAATGAGACGAGCATTGCCAAGCAAATATAACTCGGCAACTGACTGATTTGGAATCATACCAACAAGATGCTTATCCAAAATATTAAAGAATTCATCCAATAAATCCAATAGATTGCTTAATTTCAAGACTTGTTCAATTTCAAGTTTAGTGGAATTTGATAAAAAATACTTATTGTGCTCTCTGTATACATGTCCTTTTAGCTCCAAATTATGTAAATTACTGGATATTGAACTGTAACTTAATGATGTGATGGTATTTATGTCTTTCATATTTAATGGACACTTGTATAATGTTGCCAATATCTTTAATCTAATTATTGAATTAGAGAGATATTTTACTTCTTCTGAAACAGAATCATAACTTTCTAAATAGTTTTCATTTTTTTCCAAAATAATCACCAATCGAGTATTACTTATACCATTAATTCTTAATACTAAAAAATATAAAATCTCTTGAAGTGAGAAAATGTGAAAAGTAACACTTCAAAAAAATTTAAATAAAAACAGAATACATTGTTATTTTTACAAAATAAAAGAAATTTAAAATAAAATTAGAAAAAAATATACTCTTATGAAACAAGTCACAGCAAAGGAACTAGTTAAAAAATACGAAATGCAAAAACACGAAGAAAATGGAATGTTTATAGAATGCAATGATGATATAAATGAAGATAAAAGACACCCTTCAGGATTTATCTATTACTATGTATCCCCAGGTGAGAAAACAGAATTCCATAAAATTGATTGTGATGAATACTGGAGTTACAATGCTGGATCAACAATAGAACTTTGGGTAATTAACCTTGAAGGTAAATTAAACATAAAATATTGCGGTATTGGAAAAAATGCAGAACCGACAGTTCTATTCAAAAAAGGCGAAATTTTTGCATCAAGACTCACAGAAAATGCATCAGACGGCTGTTTTTTAACATGTATAACCGTTCCAAGATTCAGTTATGATGGCTTTGAAATAATTGAAAAGGAGAATATTATCAAAGAATATCCAAAAGTAAAAGAATTTTGGGATTAAAATCAGAATACAGTTATTTTTTAAATAAAAAAAATAAAATTAATATTGGAAGTGATTTATATGATTGATACACATATCCATGCTGATGCAAGAAGTGGTGAAGATTTTAAAGAAATGTACTTATCAGGAATTGATAGTGCAATAACATGTAGTTATTATCCGTATAAAATTGATGCTGAAAACATTTTATTAAACCATTTGAACAGAATTTTAGAATATGATACAAAAAGAGCATCACAATATGGGTTAGATTTAAAAGTGGCTTTAGGAATTCATCCAACAAACTGCATTGAAAACCCACAAATGATTTTTGATGAAATGTACAAATGGATTGAAAACAAACAGATTGTAGCTATTGGAGAAATCGGTCTTGAAGATTTGACAGATTTAGAAATAGAAATATTCAAAAAACAATTGGACATTGCAGAGGAGACAAACTCAAAAGTCATCATCCACACACCCAGAAAAAACAAATTAGAAGTTCTAAAAGTAATTTTAGATATTGTACCACAACATTTAGATGAATCACAGGCAGTTATCGATCATATTAATTCAGATGTCATCGGAGAAGTTATTGATAATGATTATATGCTTGGATTAACAGTTCAGCCACAGAAACTTGATGTCAATGGTGCCATTGATATTTTAGATAATTACGGATTTGATAACTTTCTTTTAAACAGTGATATGAGTAACAAACCTTCAGATCATTTGTCTGTTGCAAAAACAGTTAGGGAATTAACTAGACTTGGATTTAAAAAAGGAGACATTGAAAAAATCTCCCATAAGAATGCTCAAAACTATTTTAAAATTTAGATAAATATGAATCTCATTAAAAAGTTACCCATACCAATTTCAGGCCTAGCTCTCGCTTTATTGTCATTAGGCAATTTATTGCAGGATATGAATCCCAATGTCAGATATTTATTTGGAGCAATGGGTGCAATAATTATTATTTTATTAATTCTTAAAGTCATTTTATACCAAGAAGATGTTAGAAATGATTTTAAAAATATTGTAATTGCAAGTAGTTCAGGTACTTTTTCAATGAGTTTGATGCTTCTATCTACATATACTATAGGATTCATACCAAACATTTCACATATCCTATGGATAATTGGAATTATCTTACATATTTTACTAATAATTTACTTTACTTATTATTTTATCATACGTAATTTCGATATTTCGACAGTCTACCCTACCTACTGGATTGTGTATGTTGGAATAACAATGGGAGCCATTACTGCACCAGCACATGGACTTCAAGAAATTGGATTCATATGTATGATTATAGGATTTATTTCCATGATTGTAACATTACCATTAATGTTATACAGATATGTAAAGTATCCAGAAATTCCTAATATGAATAAACCAACAACTTGCATTTATACAGCATTATTCAGCATATTAATTGTTGGATATACAACATCTGCACCAGCAATTTTCAATGAATTTTTAATTGCTTTGTACTGCCTTGCATGCATATTTTACATGTTTGCATTCTATAAGCTAGTTGAATATAGAACTTTAGAGTTTTATCCAAGTTTTACAGCTTTTACATTTCCATTTGTAATAAGTGCCCTTGCAACAAAAAGTGTTGTAAAAATAGTAGGTTCAAATACATTATTATCTTCAATTCAAACAATTGAGACATTAATAGCAGTAATTGTAGTATTTTATGTTTTATTTGAGTATTATGAATACTTAAAAATTAACTAAAAAAAGAATTAATTGACTGGAAATGTTAAAACAATTCCCACTTCATCATCATTAATTATTTCATATTCCGCATCCAGTTGACCTGCAAGTGAAACAATTATTTTCCACCCTAATCCATCAAAAGTTCCAAAATCAAAATCTTCAGGAAAACCAATTCCATTATCAAGGTATTTGAATTGACAAAAAGTTTGTCCATCTTTTTCAAACAGATCCAAAGATTTGTAAATAGTTTTATTTTTAGAATTTTTATCAAATGCATATTTAAACGTATTAACAGTCAATTCGTTGATAATTAAAGCCAAAGGAGTCACAATATTGATTGAAAATGTTAAATTCTCATCAACTTCACGAATGAAAGTAATTCCATCATCCTCTGAACGACGATGAAGTTGTTTATCCAAATCCGCCAAGAATGTTGGAACATTCATATTATTCATGTTTTCATCTTTATAAATCCTTTCATGGATTAAAGCAAGTGACTCAATACGTCTTTCAGTTATATCAAGGATTTTTTCATAATTTCCACGGTGAAATCTTTTTTCAAGGTTGATGAAACTCATGATTATTTGAAGATTGTTTTTAACACGATGATGAACCTCTTGAAGTAAAACAGTTTTTTCACGGTCTATTTTAATCAAATAATTAGTAAAATCCTTTTCTTTTGTAATATCTTGAGCAAACATACTTAAACGAAGGAAATTACCCTCATCATCACAAATTTTATGTACAACACCTCTTAAATATTTAGTTTCACCAGATTCAGTCATTATTCTAAACTCATCAATTATAACTTCATCATCATCTAAATTATCAAGTTTATCCTTAAATTTTTCAAAATCCCCAGGATAAATATATTCATCAAAAATATTAATATCCTCATCACCACATCTAGGTTCACGGTCAATTAGTTCATAAGTCTCTTCAGACCAATGAAATTTGCCATCTGCATCCATATATTGAATCGCTAAAGATGTGGATTTCTGTATATCATTTACAACAGCTAAAAGAATATCTAATTGTTGATTTCTAAGTGTTTTTTCAGTTATATCTTTTATATCACAAAAATGTTTAAAATGGTTTTCATCAAAATCTTTTGTAATGCTAAAACCCAATGTTTTAACTTTACCATTAACCAAAATCCTAAATGATTCCATATATTTAGTTACAGAGGAGTCCTCCAATTTATCTTTTATTTTTTTAATTTTATATTGATCTTCGGGGATTACTGTCTCTAAAATAATATTACGTTTGGAATCTTCGATTTCTGCTTCCCTTTCAAGAATTTCATAAGTACCTTCACTCCAAAAGTATCTGCCATTATCAAATAATGTGTAGAATGCAGTTTTATTTCTTTTTTCTAAAAGAGCTACTGATTTTTTAAAATTACTGAATTCTTCCAATTGGCCTTGAGCAATATAATCCTCATCCAAAACTGTTAAAGTGCCATCATCATTATAGCTGATAGTCATTTTAAGAGAAAAAATCAATATTTCTCCATCACAATAATGACAATATGCAATTTCTTCTTCATGAGTTGCATAGACCTTTTTAAAAATAGGATTAATGAATTCCTCCCAAGATGGAAAAACATCTTCCCAGCATTTTCCAAGAAATTTTTCATGTGAACTTTTAAAATAATTAGTTGCTAAAAACGGACTAATATATTGAAAAGCGAACTTCTGCCCATTTTCAACAGGATACATTACGCAAATCTTGATTTTTTCATTATTTTTAATGAAATTATTGGTGAATTCAGGAACATTATAAACTTTAGAATCAATATGAGCTTCAAGATCACCCATATTATAAACAAAAAAGTTATTCCCATTCTCCTCAAAATTAAGCAACATAAAAAATCCCCCACTTATACAATAATATTTTGTTTTAATAATATAAAAAGAGAATGATTTAATTTTACAAACATGTTGTTAAATTGAAAAAAATTAAAACAAAACTAAAAAGTCAACAAATATATTAAAGAAGTTATTAAATTATTAAAAAAATAGTAAAAAAGTAGAAATTGATTTCTACTTATCCTTTATTGACTAACTTTACTTTTTTAGGTGAGAGAATAATTAAATTTTTATCTTCAGAACGTGCGAGTAATAATGCTTGTGCACCATAATTTGTTCTGATTTGTCTGATTTTATCTCCAGCTAATTTAAAGTTAGCTTCACTTTCTCTTTCTAGGAAAGATAAATCAACAATGATCGGATTTTGCTCTTCAAGGATTTGATCAACCATATAGTTGATGTCATCAAGAGTTTTTGGCCTAATCAAAACAATTTCATAGAATGATTGTTCTGGAGTAATCACAAAGTCATCATCAAAATCATCATATACTGGAACAGTTCTAGGAGCTTCTTGTGGCTTAGGAGCAGGCCTGTATTCATATGGTTTAGTGTCCTGTTGTTGAGTTGGTTGTTGTTTATGTTGCTCTCTTGTATTTTTAACAGAAGTAGTGATATCATTTATAATACCTGAAAAATTGAAACCAGTACTTTCTTTCTTTTCACTGTCTTCTGTTTCTTCATAGCCCAAACTTCTTTTTAAATCGTCCATAAAGCTCATTTAAATTACTCCTCTAAATATTCAAATATAGCATCTAATAATTTATCAGCACCATTATTATAAACATCCTCAGCAGGTAAATTGTATTTGGATTCAAAGAATTCAGGACATAAGTCTAAGTCAGCATTTTTAAGGTTGATTGATAAACCAACAACTTTTGTAGGTTCAACTGCTTCGATAGCTCTGATTTCTTCTTCAATACCTCTAGGTTCTCTATATGGGTGATTTGGTCTGTGTCCAACAATAACAGCATCAGGAGCAGCACCAATTAATATAGCTGCAGATAATCCTCTAGGGTGAGGGTTTCCTTTTTCAGTTAAACTGGATTGACCTTCAATAAAAATAATATCTGGTTGTTTTGTTTCTTCAGCATATTTAATTGCAGACAATACTGCTGCTGGAACATCCATTGCAGATAAACTTCCAGCTCTGAAGTTAAAGTCAGTAGGTTCTTCCAATCCCATTTCATCAGTGGAAATAATTGCAGGAGTTAATCCTCTTTTCATACTTGCAATACCTAGTGTTTTAGTAGTTGTTCTTTTACCACATTCCTGGGAAGTTCCTCCAACAAAGATTACTGGAGCTTTTGGTTCGTATGAAATTTTTGGTAATACTTCACAGGATTTTTCAGGAGCAATACCTGCGATTGTTTTAACAACATCTAATCTAGGACCGATATCTTTGATTACAACACCTTTTGCATCAGCAAATTTCTTTAAAGATGTGTTTTCTGCAATAGCTAAAGATCTAAATGAAGTAATGACATTTAATCCTGCATCAATAGCTTGAACTGCATATTTTAAAGCTGCACCTTCTGCTCCGATTGGAAGCATGATTACTAAAGATTTTGCATCTTTTGCATCTTTAAGACATTCATCTAAGCCACTTGCTACAATATGACCACAGAATTCTTTTCCTTGTTTTTTAACACTGTCATCGATGAATCCGACTGCTTCAACACCTTCAAGATTGGAGAATTTTTCACCTCCACCACCACAACCTACAACTATGAATGGATTTAAATCTTGAATTTCTTTTACTGATTTTATTGAATACAAAAATTTCACCCCTATAACTTATAATTTATAACAACCGTAAATTTATTATCCTAAGATTTTTCAAAAATAATTTCAAAAAGAATGTTATATTAATAATTATAATTTTTCATATTAATAAATGTAAATGTTTTACGGAAAAATTAATTAATAAATTAAGATAAATAAAAATTAATAATATTAAAAATTATCATTATTATCGCAAATACAATAAAGGATATGTTATAAATGAATGAAATGGAAATTAATGAAATGGTCATAAAATGTCCTGTTTGCCATGTTGAGGGTGTTGCTAAATCAATAATGAAAGAAATTGAAATACCTCACTTTGGAAAAGTTTTAGAAACAACAATCCAATGTCCAGAATGCGGATTCAAACACAGTGACATCATAGCTTTAGAACAAAATGATCCTGCTAAATACGTTATCAAAATCAACAAAAACAATTTATCTGTAAGAGTTGTCAGATCACAATCTGCAACCGTTTCAATTCCTGAAGTTGGAGTTAAAGTAGAACCGGGTCCAAAATCAGAAGGATACGTGACAAATGTCGAAGGAATCCTCACCCGTTTTGAAGATGCAGTAAAAAAAGCTTTGAACTTATTTGATGATGATGCATCACAGGAAAATGGTAAGAAAACTTTAAGTCATCTTCAAGAGCTTAAAAAAGGAAACGGAACTGCAACTTTAATTATTTTAGATCCATTCGGTCAAAGTAATGTTGTAAGTGATAGTGTTGAGATTTCTGAAATTCCTGAAGAGGAATTACACAAGTTAAAAACAGGTTTTAGTCATATAGAAGAATAAGTAAAGAAGAATTATTCTTCTTTATCTTCTTCAACAGGTGCAGAGAAGCTGAAAGTATCTTCTTCTACTACATCTTTTAATTTTAATGTTTTTTGTACATCCATAGCTAATGCGTTACAATCTGCTTTAATAGCTTCTAAATGTAATAAAATTCTTTCTTTTTCTTGATTGATCCTTTCGATGTTAGTGTAAGGATAAGTAGATTCTTTAAGCATTTCGTATTCAATAGTAGTATAAGGATAATCGTTTAATTGTTTACATACATTTTTTAAAACTTCGCCTAAGAATTTGTTCATTTCGACTTTTACTCTTTCCCTGATCATTTTGTCATCATCAAGATTTTCTTTCATTAAACGAACTACCTCAGCTTTAGCGAAAGGTAATTTTTCTTCATCTTCTTCAGGGAATTCTTCGGAAGTTTGTTCCATAATTTCTTCTTCAGACATAATTACACCTCTTTGTGTTTTTTTCATAATATTGACTATCCAAATGATTTTTTAAAAAAAATAACATTTTATCAATATGTAATATTATATTTATCACAAGTTTTATTTAAAGGTTTTGCTTAAATTAAAGAAATGAAACAGTATTTAAGTAGTTATATATTCAAAATATAAAATAATTAATCGAAAAAGTAATAATTTTGATAGTTGCATGAATTTGAAAAATCGTTTAAAAAAAATAATAAAAAGTAGCATCAAAGCTACTTTAATTTTATCTTTTTCTAAAAATATCATTACTTCCAAAAATAATTGATATAATTGCTGAAATAGCTAGCAGAGATATTAGATTTGAGGTAGGATTTTTTGAAAGACCATAAACTGGTTGTTTAATGTTTTCTGCATGAGCAACATTATTTTCACTGAAGTTACCAGTAATATTACTTACAATATCATTTGAAGTATTATTAATGATTTCAACTGTTGCAGAATCATTATTATTTTCCAAGTTATCATCCGGAGTATCACTCACAACAGAAGCAACATTTTCAAATATTCCTTCACTTGTAGCTTCAAATTTCACAAGTAATTTTTCTTCGCCCCCTGCAGCAAGTTTCTCAATTGACCAAACATTATTTGATGTATCGAATTCACCTGTGGATTGTTCAACTGATTTTAAGGTTAATGATTTAGGAAACTTTTCACTAACTCTAACATTAACTGCATCTGCAGGACCATTGTTATTTACTTTAATGCTGTAAGCAACGATCTCACCAACATTATATGTGTATTTTGAAACTGTTTTAGTAATTGATAAATCAGCTGCAGGTTTCACATAAATTGTCCCATTATCCTCATTATTATTAGGATTTGGATCTTTCTCATTACCATTTGCTTTAGCCACATTAGTAATATTTCCTGTTTTAATGATTTTTGTGATAATTTCCAATGCTTTAGATTCACCAACATCCAAATCACCAACATACCAAATGCCATTTTCATAATTACCATTTGCACTAATTAATTTTAATGAATTAGGTAATATATCCTGAATAAACACACCTGTTGCACAGTTTGGACCATTGTTTGAAACTATTACTGTCCATTTAACCAAGTCATTATAGTTAGCAGTAGAGACATTAGCAAATTTTTCAATTGAAAGGTCTGAAACCGGCAATACATCAATCAATTCATCATCATGATTATTTGACATATCAACATCATATTCATCAGCCATTACTGATACGTTGTTCACAATAACTCCCAACTCATTAACATGACAACTAATGTTCAAACATTCACTTTGACCTACATTTAGATAATCTATTACCCATACACCATTTTCATAGACCCCACAAGTTGAAGAATAACTGTTAAAGACCAATCCATAAGGCAACACATCAGTTACTTTGACATTATTTGCTCTGTCAGGACCATTGTTTGTGACTTTAATAATCCATGTAACAATATCTCCAAAGTATGGATTATCTTCAGTTACTTGTTTTATAACTGAAATATCTGATGCAGGAGGCACTTCAATAGATTCATTATCCATATTATTGTCCAAATTAGGATCATGTTCAATTCCTGAAATTTCTGCGATGTTTGTAATGTTTCCAGTCCTAATAACTTTACAGACTAACTCCAAAGTTTCAATTTCTCCTTTTTCAAGACAGCACACTGCCCATACACCTTCATCATAAAATCCTTTACTTGCAGTGTAATTAACAAGCACAAAACCTTCTGGAAGAATATCCTGAACAGTGACACCAGTTACTTTATCAGGACCATTGTTTGATGCTGTTAATGTCCATTTAATTAGTTCACCATAATTGGCCTCAGTTACATTAACAGTTTTTACAATAGCCAAATCACCAGATTTATTAACAAGAATTGTCTTATTAGCTTCATTGTTTGTTAAATCAATATCATCTTCTAGGGAGTTTACTGAGACATTATTTGTAATATTTCCAGTTTGATTCACCTGTGATATGATGTTAAGTTCAATTGTCTCACCTTTGTTTAAAGTTCCAATATCCCATATTCCTGTTTTTGAATCATATCTTCCAAGAGAATCATCACTAATCCAAATCAATGCATTTGAAAATAGATCAGTGACTTTCACACCATGTGCATCATCAGGACCATTGTTTTTAACAATTATTGTCCATTTAACTTGATTTTTGAAATTAGGATTAGTTTCATTGACTAATTTTCCAACTTCAAGGTCAACTGCTGGAGGAACATCAATTTCCTCTTCATCATGATTGTTTGATAAGTTGCAGTCAACTTCACGAGATATGACCTCTGCATTATTAACAATGTTTCCTGTTGCAATAACTTTTGAAACAATTGTTAATTTGGTTGTTCCATTAACTTTCAAATCACCAACATTCCAAACTCCAGTACTTACATCATAATCACCATCAGAACTAACAAATTCCAATGAAACAGGAAGCAAATCTGTAACATTAACATCATGAGCCACATCAGGACCAAAATTAGAAACAGTTACTGTCCATTCAACCAAATCGCCAAATTTAGGGTTTGATATGTTAACATCCTTAATCACTTCCAAATCAACAGTTTCAGGAGTGCTAATTTGTTTTTCATAATGATTATTTGACATATTACGGTCAATTTCACGGGAAGTAACATCAACTTTATTATTTATAACACCAGTAGATGCAACTCTACATACCAAACTCAATTTAACTGAGTTATTGACTTCCAAATCACCAACATTCCAAACTCCAGTACTAACATCATAATCACCATCAGAACTAACAAACTCCAATGAAACAGGAAGCAAATCTGTAACATTAACATCATGAGCCACATCAGGACCAAAATTAGAAACAGTTATTATCCACTCAATCAAATCACCATAATTAGGATTAGAGACATTAACATCCTTAATTACGGATACATCAACTGTAGGTGGGACAGTGATTTCCTGTTCATCATGATTATTGTCCAAATCAATATCGTATTCATTACCAGTGACATTTGCTTCATTTTTGATTTCACCAGTCTTGTTGACTTTAGTTATGATGTTAACAATTAATGTTTCACCAACTTTTAATGAACCGATTGTCAAAATACCTGTTTTAGGATCATATGCTCCATTACTGTCATCACATATCCAAATCAAACCTTCCGGAAGCACATCAGTTACAATGACACCAGTAGCATCATTTGGTCCATTGTTAGTGATGTTTAATGTCCAAACAACAGTATCTTCATAAGCAATTGAATCATTGTTGCTTGCTTTTAAAATCTTATTATCAGTTTTTGGAAGCACATTAAATACTGTTTCATTAGTAATTGACTTATAGTAATTGTCTTCATAATGTTTTGCAGTTACATAATATTTTCCCGGCTTTAAGTCTTCCAGACTATCAGACACTTCACCTAAATAGTTAGTATTTGAAGATTTATTGTAGACTACAGTCCCATCTTCATTCTGTACAGTCATTAAAACATTCATATTGTATTCACGGTCATCCTGATAAAGTTCACCAGTATCAACAGCACCCAGAACAGGATTTTCACCATCAATTTGAATTTTATCATTGCCTGCTGCATTATAGATTGCATTAGATACATTTATATTGTCAAAGTCAGCAATGTTGTTTCCCCCATAAATTACTGATTTTATGTTTTCTACATCCCCATAGTAGATATCATGAGCAGAAATCGGCAACTTGTAAACCCAAGCTTGGTTTTGATATAATGTATTATTTGCCAATTTAAATTCAACACCATCCTTATCAAAATAAATTGCACTGCCATTTCTTGCAGTATTCAATTTAAATTCATTATTTTGAGCTAAAACCATTGTACTGTTTACATAAATAGCTCCACCCAATCCATCATTTAATTTACTTGCATCAGGTATTGCTTCATTTGATGTGAATTTTGAATTTCTAACTACAGTATCCTTACCTGTGATGAATAATGCACCTCCATCAATATTTGCAATGTTCCTGTTAAATTCAGAGTTTATGACTTTAACATTAGTCGCATTGATATTAACAGCACCACCATATTCAGAAGCATAATTATCCTCAAATAATGAGTTTTCAATTTTTATATTTAATCCATCTAATTTAACAGCACCTCCTAAAGGAGCTTTATTTCCTTTAAAAACACTATTTGTAATGTTTAAATCCATATAATCCAAATAATTCAACATAATAGCCACTGCACCACCATATTTAGTTGCAGTGTTATTAATTAAAGTACAGTTATCCAGATTACCTGATGCATGGTATGTCAAAGCAGAACCCCAATCTGCAGTATTTCCAATAAATACACAGTTGTAATAAGATGATCCATTTCTAACACATCCAGCACCTGCATGACCTAATCCAACACTGGATATTGCCTTGTTGTTTACAAATAAACAATTTTTAACATTACCATAAGACGGTTCAGTATCCAAACCTAACTGAACTGCCCCACCATAGCATTCACCGTCACCTTTGACATAATTGGAATTAAAAACACAGTTTTCAATTAAAAAGTCATGAGCGAAAATACCTAAAGCACCAGCAGCAATTCCAGCATGATTCCCCGTGAAGTTACAGTTCTTAATTCTCATACCCTGTGCAGATACTGCATTATATTGAGTATGTATTGCTCCGGAACTCAACTCAGCAGAGTTATTTTCAAAAACACATTTATTGAATGCGACATTTTGAGCAGTAATGAGAATTGCTCCACCCTTACTATCAGAATATCCATTTATAAATTTTAAATTTGATAATTGTGAGTTTGCTGCTCCCTTAAATATTCTTAGAATTACTCCATTGTTTTTACCGTCCAATGTTGCCTGTGATGATGACGTAATTGTCAATTTCTTTTTTAGCAAAAGTGTATCATCACCTTTTGATGTAAATTTACCGCTTAATTTTATTGTATCCCCATCAGTTGCCTTATCTATTGCATTTTGAATATCACTAAAAGTACCTCCAGTTACTGAATAAGTTTTTGCCTGCAATGTTGGATTTTCCTGCGTATTTTCCAACATCAATTTAGTTTCATGAGAATTTTCCAGTTTATCTTCAACATTTACATCCAATTCCATTTCATCAGTATCATTGACATCAGCAGCATATGCATGTTCCACATTAACTCCAAGAGAAGCGAACATCAGACAGACAATGATTAATGAAATAAGAAAAGGTTTGCTAACAACTGTCTTTTGAATTTTGTTTAACATTTAATAACCTCTAACGAGAACAATACTACTATCAATTAACAAAAGCTATCAATTAGCAATTAAACTTTTTATTTTAAGTCCTTCTTTAAAAAGAACAAATCAAATCACCAAATTTTAAAAAAATAACCTCAATTTAAAAGTGAACTATAAATTAGTCACCTTCCACAAAAAATTTTTACTTAAATTTAATGCCAAAATAAAAGATTACTTCCCAATTTGATATGAAGAAATATACTTTTTTAAATCAGTTCAAAATTTAACTGAAAATAAAAGATAATCTCTTTAAATCCTCAAAAAATCTATTAAACACCAGTTTATTTAAATTTATTGCCAATAACATTTTAAAATTAATATAATCAAAAAATATTGGATTTAAAAAGAAATTGAATAAACTCACCTTAAAAAAATATTTTATTGATAAAGTTGATAAATAAATATGAGTTAACATAGGGATTGGAATAATGAAAAAACAAATAGCAATTATACTAATGATTCTATTAATAGCTGCACCGATTGTGCAAGGTGTAAGTGCATCAAAAACTGCATTTATCACATCAGATAACTTAATAGACAAAGAAACTGATACAAACATGCTCAACTCAATTAAAAATTACGTAGAAGAGTTAAGTAATGGAGAAATTCAAGTAATCGTCGATAATGAAGCCCCAGGTCCGGGGGAAGGTTGGCGATCAATAGAAGTAACAAGTGATGTGAGCATAAACATAGCTGCATCCGATGCTGGAAATTATATACAACTTGCGTCCGCAACTGCAACTGGTGATAAACAGATTATCTTCGTAAATACCGGCGGTTTCGATTTAGACAATCATTCCAGCTTCCTCAGAAGAGCTTGGGATGACAACTATTCTAATGAATCTCTTGCAGGAGTTCGTGACCCAGGAACATTACTTGCAAATGCTGGAATACAATATATTCAAATTGCAAAAGAATATCCTGACAATGTCAATAGCGACGGTACATTAGAGAAATATGACGACAATATGAATAAAGATATTGCGCAAAAAATCGTCAATATGATTAACAGTTACGATAATTCCACAACAAAAGAATTAAGTGATAAATTAATTGTTACAAATAAATTATCACCTAAAGGAATGGCTGATGCAAGTAAAATGCTTGTTACAAGTGGAGATAAAGAAATGAAAGGACCATATGGATCCTACTCAACCCCACAATTGCTTTATCAAACCAGTGCTTATCTTGATGGTGATGGAATTGACATTCCTAAAGACTACGGTGAACCAGAAAACCCATTAGGAATTTCATTTTTAACCAAAGACACATACAGCATTTACGATTATTTCAAAATGGGAGGAATTGTTAAAGAATACATGGATGCAAATGGAAGAGCCCCAGATTCAATTGAATATGAAGGCGCGCATATCAGTTATTATGATTTAACATACAACTTTGCAAAAATAGTTCAAAATCATACTGATGCAAGCCACATGGGCTTTGAAAGTGAATATCACTTCGACAAAGTTAATGATTCAATATTATTACACATATTACCATTTGTTTTAATATTATTCGTTTTATTCCTTGCATATATACTTATGAAAAGATTTAGAAGATTTATATAATTAGAGGGAAAACTTATGAAAAGATATATCTCAGAATTACTCGGAACAATGGTTCTTGTATTATTCGGTTGTGGAAGCGCTGCAATTGCAGGCTCCATGTTAGGAACAGTTGGTATTGCATTGGCATTCGGTTTATCAATTGTTGCTATGGCTTATGTTATTGGTGACATCTCCGGATGTCACATCAATCCTGCTGTTTCAATAGGTATGTGGATTGATGGAAGATTAGAAACAAAAGATTTAGTAATGTACATCGTATTCCAATGTATTGGTGCTATTATTGGTATTGCTCTTTTAGTATTTATTATTAATTCCGCTCCAAGCCTTGGAGGATATGCTGCTACAGGACTCGGTCAAAACGGGTTTGGATCTGCATCAAGCGTAGGTTTAGATGTTGTTGGTGCAATACTCGTTGAAATCATTTTAACATTTGTATTTGTATTTACCGTCCTTGGCGTTACTAAAAAAACAGAAAATGGTGCGGTTGCAGGTATTGTAATTGGTTTAACCCTTGCATTTGTACATATTATGGGAATTCCATTAACTGGAACTTCAGTTAACCCTGCACGTAGTATAGCACCTGCATTGTTCCTTGGAGGACAAGCACTTGAACAAGTATGGGTATTTATTTTAGCTCCGATTGTTGGTGCAATAATTGCAGGTACCTTATTCAAAGGTTTAACATCAGAGGATACATAAATCCTCTAATTTTTTCTTTTTTTAAATTTTAATACTTCCAATATAAGCATATCCCTTAAGATCCTCAAAACTATTTTTAATTTCAAATTCAAATGTATTTTCATTAGCTACATACATATGGGCCAAAGCAATTCCCATATCAACAGGATTCCATTTTTTAAGAACTTGACGTTTAATAATATTCTGTTTTACCTGATAAACATCAAATCCATCATCAGTATGTTTAAAATACCATGGCTGTGAGTTAATAGCTGATGGAGCAAGCCTTGCAGGAATCAATCTTTCATCTTCAAAATCACTAATTTCAGATAAGCCATGTCTTCTGAATTTGGACAGTTCCCTTGTCATTGCTTCAGATTTACCGAAAGATATTGCAATTACAAATTCAGAATTTTTATTCTTTGGGACATCCATTCCAACCCAGCAGGTTCCTATACCAATACTTTGAAGATATAATGAAAGTTGTTGGAAAACAAAACCAATATTTTCCTGATAATTATCTTTTTTCTCTGAATATAATGCAAGATAATAAGGAGCAGACCAACGGTTGCGGACTTTAACCTCATCCTTTGTTAAGATTTCATAATGATAACCAATATCAGGATTTAATGGTTTTACATCTGCCATAAACTCATGAATCATATTCATGCAAACAGGTTCATCTGAGTATTTACGGCAGGATTTTCTAAGGTAAATTTGTTCTTCTAAATTCATTGTCAATAGTTATTTACCTACTCCTTATTAAAATTTAAATAATATCTAAAAGATACACTATATATAAGGTGAATATATGAAAATTGTAATCGCAATTGGAGGATCCATTTTACTTAAAGAATATGACTGTAAAAAATTCCAAGAATACAGTGCTATTTTAAAAGATTTAGCTGCTGAACACGAATTATTCGTTGTTGTAGGTGGTGGAAAACCAGCTAGAGAATATATTAGTGTTGTTCGTGACTTAGGCGCTGGTGAAGCACAATGTGACGATATTGGAATTGAAGTAACAAGAATTAACGCTAAATTAATGTTATCTGCTCTCGGTGATGCAGCATACCAAAGAGTACCACATAACTTCCAGGAAGCTTTAGAATTCTCAGCTACTGAAAAAATCATTGTTATGGGTGGAACTGAACCTGCACACAGTACTGATGCAGTATCTGCAATTTTAGCTGAATACATTCAAGCAGACAAACTCATTAACTTGACTTCTGTTGATGGAATGTACACTAAAGACCCAAATAAATTCGATGATGCGGAACTCGTCCCTGAAATTACAGCATCCGATTTGCTTGACTTTTTAAGCGGTAAAGATGTTAAAGCTGGAACTTACGAATTCTTCGACACAACTGCTGTTCAAATGATTAAAAGGTCTGATTTAGAAACCGTAATTACCAACGGTTTTGAACCTGAAAACTTAATCAAAGCAGTTAACGGAGAAAATGTAGGAACAAGAGTCATTAACGAATAGGTGATGTCGTGGATAATCTTGTTGATATTGGCTTAAACTTAATGCATTCTTCATTTAAAAAAGACAGAATTGAAATTATAGAAGAAGCAAAAAAAGTAGGAGTTAACCAATTCATTATCACAGGAACAAATGTGAATTCAAGTCAGATGGCTGCTGAATATGCTTCAAAATATCCTGGAACTTTATTTTCAACTTCAGGTGTCCATCCACATGACGCTAAAACATGTAACGGACACACAATGTTTGAACTTGAAAAAATAGCTAAAAACGATTGTGTTGTAGCAATTGGAGAATGTGGTCTTGATTACAACAGAAACTTCTCCCCGCAAGACTTGCAGAGAAAATGGTTTGAAGCTCAAATTGAAGTAGCTGAAAGAACAGACATGCCATTGTTTTTACATGAGCGAGAAGCACATGAAGATTTGTACAACATTTTAAAAAGACATGACAGCGTTATTGAAAGATCCGTGGTGCACTGTTTTACTGGAACAAAACAAGAAGCACAAAATTACATTGACTTAGGTTGTTACATCGGAGTGACCGGATGGATCTGTGATATGAAAAGAGGAAGAAACCTTCAGGAAGCAGTAAGCGCGATTCCTCCAGAAAAATTAATGATTGAAACAGATGCTCCGTTTTTAATACCAAAAAACTTTGACTTTAAACCTAAAAAAAATAGAAACGAACCGAAATATTTACCTCATATCCTCGAAACAATTGCACTTTGCATGGGAATGGATGCAGAAGAACTTGGTAAACAAGTTAGTAAAAATACTAAAGAATTTTTTAAAATATAAGGAGATGAAAAGATGGCAGTAGAACCACACAAACATTGTCCAATATGTGGAACCCCAATTCCATTAAACGAACTTGTATGCTCACCAGATTGTCAAAAAGTCTGGGATGCAAGATTAGCACAAACTAGAAGAACAAGAGTTATATTATATGTAGTAATTGCAATATTCTTAGTAATATGGGCAATTATGACCTTCATGAAATAGGGATATAAATGATTTTAACATCTTCAAATACACTCGTTACCAAACAAATAGTCGAATATAAAGGTTTAGTTACTGGTGAGTCCCTCATCGGTGCAAATATCTACAAAGACTTATTTTCAGGTGTACGTGATGTTGTAGGTGGAAGAACATCCAAATATGAAGAAGAATTAAAAAAAGCAAGAGACATTGCTTTTAAAAGTATGGAAGAAAAAGCTGAAAATTTAGGTGCAAATGCTATAATTGGACTTAAAATATCTTATGATAACCTTGGTGGTACTATGGGAAATACAATTCTCGTAACCGCTTATGGTACTGCTGTAAAATGTGAATAAAATGAAATTTAAATTGCTAGAAAGACCTGAAGATTTACAGAAAAGAATCATATGCATTGCTTTTGGTACTGTTGTCGGTACTGCAGTTTATGCAGTGTTCTTA
The DNA here is from genome assembly GCA_022775905.1 of Methanobrevibacter sp. Lineage (NCBI taxonomy): Archaea > Methanobacteriati > Methanobacteriota > Methanobacteria > Methanobacteriales > Methanobacteriaceae > Methanobrevibacter > Methanobrevibacter sp. The sequence goes on along the minus strand of JALFJX010000008.1, from coordinate 31,182 downwards.
TATTTGAATATTGCAATCTTCGGCTGGAATTTAGGATTAATTTTTGCACCATTGCTTGCAGGATATGCAGAAACAATGCTTGCAGAAAGAATGATTGGTACTGATACTGGTGCTATAAGTGCATTCCTTCTTTTTGCAGGAACAACATTTTATAGTTTTATTTTAGTAAATCCTACACTTGGTGCGAATTTTCTTACATTCGGAGCAACCGCAGTAATTTTACAAGCAGCTTTTCCAACATTAATCAATTACATACTACTTGTAGTTGTAATTGGTGCTTTTTTTTATGTTTTAAGATTCATCAAAAGAACATTTACAAAATTCTACATTAACATAAAAAAAGCAATATATAAATACATTCTCAAAAAGCCATTTGAAGTTAAACCTAAAGTTATTGAATTCTATGATGAAATAAGAAACAATCAGGAGATTAATAACTTAGGAGTTATGTTCATGACCAGTACAGATGTTCCTGACAAACACGTCATCAATTTAGGTCAGTTCCAATCAACAGTGATTTTAGAAAAGGAACCTGAATTGTTTGATTTAAATCCTCAGGAAAGAGAAAATCATACATTGACTATCTTGAAATCAGGTAAAGACAAATGTCTAATTGGTTTGACTGACAAGATAAAAGCTGCTGGAGGAAACGCTGTTATTGATCTAGACATCCAATACAGTTTAATTGGACTTGGTGGTGACAGCTATCATATAAGTGCAATGGGAATGGGAGTATACATTAAATAAAAGGTGAAAAAATGGATAAAGAAATGATAGTATCAATTATCGGATACATAGTAGCATTATTAATCCCTATCGTTGGATTAGTATATGGAGCAATTTTGTTTTTCCTTAAAAAAGAGAACCCAACATACCGTAAACAAGGTAGATTAATTATTTATTTCTCAATTTTAATCTTCGTTGTAACATTAATCGTCAGATACTTAATGGTTGGATTCTAGTAAAAAAATAGTTAGTTAAATGAAATTTTAATTAATTTCATTTAATCTTTTTTTAAATTCATCATTTTTCTTGCAGTTACTGATAGCTTTTCTCAAAACTTCTTTTTCAGCTTCAACATTACCTTGCTTTTGATATATATTGATTATAGCTTCATAAGCCTTTATTGAATCTGGTAATGTAAAAAGAACTTGATTGTATAAATCAATAGCTTCACTGAACTTGCCTTTGTTTTCCAAATATTGAGCTTCATTCATGAGATAAGAAATATTTTTAAATTTACTATCTCCCTCTGATTTTGTTTTTCCTTTTACATTCTTTAATTTATCAAAAATACTTTCAGCCATATCTACATCAAAGTTTTCTCCAACTTTTCTATCTCCACTCATAAGATCACCCTACGGTAAAATTCCTAACATTTTTAAAGCCATGTATAGAATTACTACTGAGAATATTATTTTTAACTTTTTTTGGGGAACTCTGTGTGCCATTTTTGCTCCATAGGAAGCCATTGGCACTGAGAAACATGCAATTAACACTAAGTTGAGAATACTTACATAACCTATAGAGTATGGGAATGTACTTACTCCCCAACCTGAAATCATATAAGACAGGAAACCACCAATAGCTGTTAGACTAATAAATATTGAAGAAGTTCCTATTGCTTCAATCATTGAGAATCCAAGAAGTGCAGTTAAAATTGCAATTAAAAATACACCACCACCAACTCCTAAAAGTCCTGATGAAAATCCAACTGCCAAACCAATAATTCCAATAGTTATCCAATTAAATGGAAGTCTAGCTTTTTCTCTTTCTTTATTAATATTGACAATATTGTTAAAAGTAATGAACAATAATAAAAGACCAAAAATGAATTTTAATGTATCTGAAGGAATCATTGATGCAACAAAACCACCAACAAAACCTCCAATTACACCAAAAATACCTAAACGAATTCCCGGTTTTAAAATGTTGTCCATTGTTCTTGTATGCCTATAAGCACCACTGATTGATGTTGGAATAATGATTGCTAGGCTTGTTCCAAATGAAATTAAAATAGCAAGATCAGGTGCAACACCAATATATTCCAATAAGAAGTATTGAAGAGGAGCTATTAAAAATCCACCACCAACTCCTAAAAGCCCTGATGCAAAACCTGCACATATACCAATTAAAATTAAACCTGCGAAATATTCGATTGTAAACATAACATCACTTATTTAAATCATAAATATTAAATTATTGTTAATGAAACTTAATAAAACTATCTTAGTTGGATTTATATTCATATTGCTTGGAGGAGTAATCTTTGCAACTGACTTACTAAATCCCATCATAAGACCAATAACTCATTTATTTTTAATGGGATCATCAAAAGGAAAAGACATCATGTTTTTTGGCCTTTTAGGATTGCTGTTAATTTTATCCCAGACAATCCCTAAAGAAATTGATGTTACTAAATATTTAAAAATATCAATAGTTATTGGAGCAGTTTTACTTATTTTAGGAAACCTTTTGGAAGTCGTTTTCAGACTCCAAATGGGAATCAAACTTAATACCATATTCTGTGCTATGTCCAACACAATGAGTTCTACAAGCATTTTACACACTCATCTGTTAAAATCCATTTTAGGTGAAGTCATAACTCAGATTATTGGACCTTTTGTTCAAAGCAACATCAACACAGGAGTTGGCCTATACTCATATGTTCCAACAATTGGTTTTTTAGTGATTTTATTGCTTCCAGTATTGTTTGTAACTTTAGTTTTAGCAAATCAGAAAAGAGCATGGTTTACAAATTTTCTTCTTGCATTCTTCTCAAGCTGTCTTCTTATTGGATCATTTGATGGAGGTCTTTGGGCAACACCATCAATCGTAGGTATTTTAGGAATATGGCTTGTCTATAGAAATGGATACTATCTCAACTTGATTATTGGAACAGTTTTAAGAGATAAAAAATTATTGCAGAAAAATGAAGAAATCCAACCGACATACAGGAATATTGGCTTAAGCGAAGCCAGATATCTTTTTAATCGTTCCTTACCTATTTTAATAATACTAATTGTTGTTGCTTTAAGATTTACTGTGGCATTTGCAGGTGCAGAACCTGACTACTATACTGTAGAAATATCAGACATTACTGATAATGTTGATTTTGGAGACATTCCAATAGAAAAAATAAGCAATGAAACCTACCGTGTAGATTCAAATTACAATGAAATGGAATTAATCAATGATTTAAAAGTGCCATTAAACAATTCATGCAAGTATTACACAGTTTCATGGAATATCTATTCTTATTTATAATAGATAAAATTTTATATCAATAACACCAATTAAGATTTATGAAAAAAATCTATTTAATTTTACCAATTCTAGCCGGAATAATGTTTGGATCTGGAGGAGTATTCGTTAGAACATTGATAGCAAACGGAATTGATTCAACAACACTTCTTTTTTTAAGGTTTTCAATAGCAATTATCCCAATAATGATAGCTATTTTCATAACTGACAAAAACTTGTTGAAAATAGATTTAAAAGACATGCCATTATTTTTAGTTTGTGGAATAAGCATTGTAGGACTTAACTTATGCTACAATGAATCTATGGGAAGCATTCCACTTTCACTGGCAGCAGTTTTACTGTCACTTGCACCAATTTATGTTCTTGTAATTGCATATTTCGCATTTGGAGAAAAAATTACAAACAAAAAATTAATTTGTATGACATTAGCTATTCTCGGTTGTATCTTAATGACCGGCGTTTTAGAAACTAGCTTAAGTGACCTTCCGGTTTATGGTATTGTTGCTGGTATCGGGGCAGGATTATTCTGGGCAGTCTACTTGATGACTTCTAAAAAATCAATTGAAAATGGAAAACACACATTTACAATCCTCATTTACACAATTACATTCATTTCAATAGGATTAATACCATTTACAAATTTCGCAGACATTTCCAATTTCATTTCAATTAATCCCGTTTTAGTTGTAATATTCCTGCTTATGCATTCCACATTCTCATTTGCTCTTCCATATATATTCTCAACAGTGAGTTTGGAACACGTTGATTCAGGAATAGCTTCAATATTATTATCAGGTGCAGAACCGTTTGCAGCACTTATTTTCGGGTTAATATTCTACTCCGAGGTTCCAACACTTTTGATGTCTTGCGGATTCATATTAACAATAATTGCAATGATGATGTTAAGTAGAAAAGAAAAAGTTAATTAAAAAGGGAAAGAATAAACTTTCCCCTAAAACAAATAATTACTCCGAATAATGAAGCACATCTTTAAGATGTTGAATTATAATCTGATAAAAATAATATATAAATGTATCTAAGTGACTAATATGATTAAAAATAGTCTATAATTAAAATATAAAGAATTAGATAACTCATTAATGAAAATAACATTCATAAAAACTATTTTTTAAAAAAAATAACCATTAAACAGTCAACATACATATCAACACAATATTAATTCCAATAACTATTAAAAATCAATATTATTTTAATAAAACAATTTTATACTTATTATTTAAAATTTAAACCCATTAAAAGTAATTTTTAAATATAATAAGTTCAAATTATAAGTTTGAAATGAAATAAAACTAAAATAAAACAGATAATTATGAACATAATGGAGGAAAAAATGGTCAATGTACTTGTGGCACTGACAGTTATATTGCAAGCCACAATTAAATGGTTGAAATTAAAAAGGATAAAATAATCTTTTTTAGGGAGCCTTTAAGAACTTTGAAAATTTTCAAAGGAGAATTAACGTTCAATGATTGGAGTTTTAATTACGTTACTACTTAAAACTGAAAAACCCTTTTTTCACAAATATTTAATACAACAAAAAATAAACCTTAACATATGATTTTAAGCATTATTATACCTACTTACAATGAAGAAGATTATCTCCCAATTCTTCTAGACAGTATTAAAGAACAAGATTTTGATGATTATGAAGTTATTGTAGCTGATGCAAATTCAACTGACAGAACAAGAGAAATAGCTCAGGAATACGGTTGTATCCTAGTAGATGGAGGCATGCCGGCAGTAGGTAGAAATAATGGTGCTAAAGTTGCAAAGGGAGATATTTTAATCTTTTTAGATTCAGATTTGAAGTTAACAGAAGATTACCTAAGAGACGTTATTTATGAGTTTCAAATGGAAAGGCTTGGAATTGCAATCACTCGTATGAAACCCCTTTCAAATAAAGTCGAAGATAAATTATTCCACGAATTTGCAAATTACTTTATGATAGGTGTTGAAAAAATTAAGCCCCATGGTGCGGGATGCTATGGAATCATCGCAAAGAGAAAATTACATGAAGAATGCAATGGATTTGATGAAGACTTGACATTTGGAGAAGATACTGATTATATTGAAAGATTGGCTAAAAAGGAACGTTTCAGAGTTTTAAGAAATGCTAGAATTGGTGTTTCAACCAGAAGACTTGAAGAGGAAGGACTTGCAACACTCATCAGACAATACGGTGAAAGTACAGTTAATGATTTCTTAGGAAAAAGAACTGATGCAAGTGAACTGAACTATAATTTTGGCCACGAAAAAATATCCGAATCAGATATGTCAAGACTTGAAAAAGGCCTTGAAAAAGTTAATGATATAAAAGGAACCTATGACGAGTCAAAAGAAAAAATCATCAATGCAAGATCCCAGATAAATGCCAAACCTGAAAGAGATAAAAGAATAGTCTTTTACTGTGTCTGTGGTGAAGGAATGGGTCATGCAATAAGGACTGGAGTAATTGTCGGCAAAATCAAAGAAGACTATGATGTCTATTTATTCTCAAGTGACAGGGCTTATGAGTACCTGAAATCCAAATTTGACAATGTTTATAAAATTGGAGGATTCAACACAGTCTACATCAACAATAAAGTAAATAACTTAAAAACTCTTGCAAGTGCACTAAAAAGAAATCCAGCAAACCTAAAAGAAGGATATGAAACATTATATAAAAAAGCAAGAGATCTCAGACCAGATGTTATTGTAACTGATTTTGAGATTTATGCAACAATGGTATCCAAACTATTGAATATTCCTTTAATCAGCTTAGATAACATTCATATGATTACCCAAACCAAATTTGATTATCCGAAAGACAAATATGTTGAAATGGTCAAGGCAAAAGGTGTAATCAAAACATATGTTGTTAAACCAAAAGTTCATATTTTAACAAGTTTCTTCTATCCCAAAGTAAGATCAGGAAAAAATGCAGTAATATACCCTCCAATCATACGTGAAGATATCTTAAAACTAGAACCTAAAGAAGGAAAACATGTAATTGTATACCAAACAAGCAAAGAAAGTGTACAATTGGTCCGTAAGTTAAAGTCACTCAATAATGAAAAATTCATTGTTTATGGATTTAATAAAAACGAAGTTGACGGCAATTTAACATACAAAGAATTTAATGAAGATGTTTTCTACGATGATTTAGCATCATCCAAAGCAGTTATATGTAACGGAGGATTCACATTCATTTCTGAAGCAATACATCTTAAAAAACCTATTTATTCAGTTCCAGCTATTGGAAACTTTGAACAAACACTAAACGGATTTTATGTTGAAAAATTAGGTTACGGAGAATATCATGAAACCATGAATGCTTCTAAAGTTAAAAAATTCTTGTCAAGACTTCCCAAATATCAGGAAAAACTTGAAAAAGTTAAAAATCATAACAATGATGGAATTGTACGTGAATTGAAATATAGAATCGAAAAATACTCAAAAGATTAAGTTTATGGATTCTCTATTTTAGAGACCTATACAATTATGGCACTCACATTAGGAGGATTAAACATGATAACATGTGATGTTTGTGGACATTTAAATGACCTTGGAAATTTAGTATGTGAAAATTGCGGATCCGACCTATCTGACAGCCCAGACTGGGGCATGAACTACGATGATGATGAATTTTGGGAGTAAAAAAATAACACATTACCCGATTGCAGTACAACCAGTTATTTCAATGAAAAATATTACAATGATAAATATTAATAAGATATTGATGAATTCCAGATACACAAAAGATTGAATTAAATCCATATGAGATAAAATCTGAATAAAATCCTAAATAATTATATCATATATTAACCAAAAATATATCTAAATTAATTATGGAGGGAAATTTTGCTAAACAAGAAATTCATAATATTAACAGTATTGATAAGTTTGCTTGCAATATCTGCAGTAAGTGCATCAGATAACACAACAAATGACACACTTGCAATGGATTCGACAAATAATGCAATTGCCACCACTCCGAACACATTTACTGATTTAAATAAATTAATTAATGATAATTCTGATTCAACCATTGAATTGAGTGATGATTATACATACAACAGTAATACTGATTATGACTTTAAAACTGGAATTACCATAAGCCGTGACGTAACTATTAATGGTAACGGACACACACTTGATGGGGACAAACATGCTCGTATTTTCAAGATAACTGAAGGTTGTAAAGTTATATTCAACAATATAAACTTTATCCATGGTTGTTCCCAAGAAGATGAATCAATGGGTGGAGCAATTTATGGAAATTATGAAGCAAACTACTGCAATTTTACAACCAATTCTGCAAAACAAGCAGGAGGAGCAATATATGGAGGTACTGCTAACCACTGTACATTTACCAACAACTATGCTCTAAACTGTGAAGATGGTTTTGGTGGAGCAATCTATAACGGTACTGCCAACTATTGTAATTTTGTTAAAAATTCCGCAGATTATGGTGGAGCAATCTATAAAGTTACCGCTAACCACTGTACATTTACCCAAAACTATGCTAGATCATTAGGTGGAGCAATCGCTGAAGGAACCGCTAATAATTGTAAGTTTATTAATAACTCAGCAGAATATGGTGGAGCAACCTATTCAACAGATGTTACAAGCAGCAGTTTCATCAGTAATTATGCAAAATCCAACGGAGGTGCAATGTATATTGGAACCGCAAAATCCTGTACATTTAATGAAAACTCCGCAAAGAAAAATGGTGGAGCAATGATTGAAGGAATTGCAAAATCATGCACTTTTACCGGAAATTACGCAGTTAATTACGGTGGAGCAATGTATAAAAGTACCAGTTACTCATGTACATTTAAGGACAACACTGCAAAATCCGGACAAAACACAAAGGATTGCACAATTAATGGTAAAAAAGTAACAACACTTACAATATCCCCATCAACTGCTATCCGTTATGGTAGTAATTTTGTAATAACTTTAAAAGACAGTTCCAAAAAAGCGATCAGCGGAGTTAAAGTAACATTTTATGCAAACGGTAAACAAATAGCTACCAAAATTACCGATAAAAACGGTCAGATAAAAATATCTTCATCATACTTTGGTATTAAAACATATACTATAAAAACAAAATTTGCAGGAGATGACAACTACAAAGATTCCTCAAAAACAATCAAAATTACTGTCAAAAAAGGAATTCCAAAAATAACCTCCGCTGCAAAAACATTTAAAAAATCAACAAAAACAAAAAAATACAGCATTACATTAAAAAACCAAGCAGGAAAAGTAATGAAATACAAAAAAGTTACCTTAAAAGTTAATGGTAGATACTACTATGCAAAGACCAATGCTTATGGTGTTGCAACATTTAAGATCACCAAATTATTCTATAAATGTAAATTCACTGCAACAATCAGATATAGTGGAAGTAGCTATTACAATGCTGCAACTAAAAAAGCTATAATTACTGTTAAGTAGATGATTAACATCTACATTTTTTCTTTTTTTTAAAATTTTTTCAGATAATTTTAAATATCATAATACATACATTATAATACCCATTAAGTTACATTAGTTTTATATAGTAAGTAAAAGTTATTAAGAAATAACTACTAATTCCAGGAGGGAAAACCAATGGATGATGAAACACTAAAAAAATATGCTTATGTAAACATTAGTACATACCGTGTTAAAACAATGAAAGCATTAAAAGATGATGTTAAAACACCAACTAAAATTGCAGAAGAAGCAGGAATATTACCAAACCATATTTCAAAAGTCCTTCGTGAGTTAAAAGAAAATGGAATGGTAGAATGCATCAATGAAGAAGCAAGAAAAAGACGTCTTTATAGATTGACTGCTGTTGGAGAAGAAGTAGTTGAAAAGCTAGACTAAACTTTTTCTTCATTATCCCAACTTAATTTACACTATTTTTCAAACACAGTTATATAATCACTATTTAAAAATTAAATCAATATTGAAATAAAAATATAAAGTACTAAATTTTATGAAAGATTATTAATCTTTAAAATTTAAAAAAAAGAAAGTAAAAAAGGTGTTTATAAAGTAACACCCATTTCTAATTGTTCTGTAAGTTCTTTGTACCTGTTTCTGATAGTTACTTCAGTAACACCAGCAATTTCAGCTACATCTCTTTGGGTTTTTCTGTCCCCAAGTAAAACTGATGCAATATATAATGCTGCAGCTGCTACACCAGTTGGTCCTCTTCCTGAAGTTAATCCTTTTTCCATTGCTTTTTCAATGATTTTAATAGCTTTGGATTGTGCTTCACCGGAAAGCCCGAGTTCTGATGCAAATCTAGGAACGTAATCTACTGGAGAAGTTGGCGGTAATTTGATGTTTAACTCACGGGTTAAGAATCTGTATGTACGACCTACTTCTTTTTTAGTTACTCTAGATACTTCAGCAATTTCATCTAAAGTACGTGGAACGTTACAACGTCTACATGCAGCGTATAATGATGCTGCTACTACTCCTTCAATACTTCTTCCTCTGATCAATTTGTTGTCAACCGCACTTCTGTATACTACACTTGCAGCTTCCCTAACACTTCTTGGAAGTCCTAATCTTGAGGAGTCACGGTCAAGTTCACTTAATGCGAATGCTAAGTTTCTTTCAGTAGCACCGGAAATTCTGATTTTCCTTTGCCATTTTCTTAATCTGTACCATTGTGCTCTGTTTCTTGCAGGGATGTCACGACCATAGATATCCTTGTTTCTCCAATCAATCATGGTACTTAAACCCTTATCGTGAATAGTGTAAGTAATTGGAGCACCTACTCTGGTACGTTTGTCTCTTTGTTCATGGTCGAATGCTCTCCATTCAGGACCCATGTCCACAAGATTTTCATCAATAACTAATCCACAACGAGAACATACAACTTCTGCTCTTTCGTAGTCACCAATTAATTCGGTTGATCCACATTCAGGACAGACTGTTGGTTCTTTTGGTCCTTCTTCTTGTGCTTTAGCCAATTGTGCTCTTCTTCCACGTCTTCCTCTTCTTGGAATTTCATCTACTTTCGGTTGTGGGGTTTGTTTTGGCGTGATTTCATCCTCCTTTTTCTAGTCTTTTTGGATTTTGGTTTTGATACAAATAATTTTTCACCACAGTTTTTCGCAATTTCATCCCTATTTGCTTGTCTAAATAATCTAATTGAGACATAGGGACGGGCAGTAGGTCCAAAAACATATCCTACTTTACCAATCTTCTTCTTGTTACTATCAAATACTATAGCTCCCGGTGACGATGTCTTGGTTGTTCGAGCTATTAATTTTCCTGAATTTGCTATATGCAAACTTTTTCCTAATAATTTCATAAAATCAAATCTGTATCAGTTATATATAATGAGGAAGTAGTATATAAAGGTATCGATATATTTATATATAAACATAGGTAACATATTAAATGTTTTGCTATTTTTTTCCAAGACCAACAATTTCAGACAAGGTAACTCCCTGTGAAATTTTATCTATAATCATTGATTCCTTAATTTTAACACCTAAAGCAGCAACCATAGTTTGTGAAAATAATTCTTGTGGAATAACAACAATACCACATTCATCTCCAATGAAGAAATCACCAGGATTTACTATAAATCCATCAATATCCAATGGTTCATTTAAACTTCCTAAACCCAAAGCAGACCCGGCATTAGGACAATAGTTTGTTGCAAATACAGGATAATCCATATACAATAAAGCATCAAGATCACGTGCTGATCCATAAATTACAGTTGCTTTTATTCCATTGTCACGAGCACAAGTTGACGCAAGTTCACCCCAAATTGCCTTATCATCATTGTTCACTTTAAAAAATAAAATATCTCCATCTTCTGCAGCATCAATTGCCATTGCAGAAGTTCCCCAATCATCACTATCAGTTTCAGCAGTGAAAATTCTACCAAATACTTTCTGATTATTGATTGGTTTTATTTTTTGAATGACACCTGAACGTCTGGAAATTCCATTAAATGCATCTGAAACTTGACATGAAGACACACTTTCCAAAAGAGAATATAAATTTATATACTCATTATAGTTATTTCCATCAAATTTTAAATCATCAATTGTAACATTTTCTAAACAAATTTCACTAATTTCTACTCTTTTGTTCAAATTTTTATTTTTATTTAATAAATCCTTTGGACTAATTGACATAACCTCACCAATTCTTCACTTCAATTATAATACAATTTATATATTAGTTTTACTAATAAATAATAATTGTAGTATTTTTAAGGAAATACTTAACATTATTATATACTCAATAGAGTTAATTTACATATCATTATTATTAAATTCATTATTAATTTATTCAAAGACAGGAGAAAACTACGATTATTAAGGAAATATAACTTTTAACTAAAAACAATCAGAGATATTGATAGTAAAACCTTAATAGTGGACTCACTGCAAATGTAAAACTCTTTTTTAGTGTATAATAGGTCTATAAGACTGAAGAATATATATGATTATCGTATAATTTATGCAAATTTATCAAATAACTTTTTAATAGTTACATAAATTATCCCGATTAATAAGCTTAGGAGGCTTAAGAATGGGAAAAGGAGAAGAATTAACAACTACAAAATATTTAATTCACGCTCAAATTACTGCTAACGGTATTGTAGAAAAACCTGATGTCGTTGGAGCTGTATTTGGGCAAACTGAAGGTTTACTTAGTAATGACTTAGATTTAAGAGAACTCCAAAGAACTGGAAGAATCGGAAGAATTCAAGTTAACATTCGTTCTAACAGCGGAAGAGCAAAAGGAGAAATTGTAATTCCATCCAGTTTAGACAGAGTTGAAACTGCTATCCTCGCAGCATCTCTTGAAACTATTAATCGTGTAGGTCCTTGTGAAGCAGAAATTCAAACTACAAAAGTTGAAGATGTAAGAGCTGTCAAAAGGGAACAAGTTGTTAACCGTGCTAAAGAAATTTACAAAAACATGGTTGAAAGCGTTGGTCCTACCAGCATTAAAATGATTGAAGAAGTCAGAGAAGCAATGAGAGTTCACGAAATCTCTGAATATGGTGAAGATCGTTTACCTGCTGGTCCTACTATCCACTCATCCGATGCAATTATCGTAGTAGAAGGACGTAGCGATGTTTTAAACTTACTCAAATATGGTATCAAAAACACCGTAGCTGTTGAAGGTGTAAGTGTACCTCGTTCTATTGGTGAGTTAAGTAAAAAAAGAACTACCACCGCATTTGTTGACGGAGACAGAGGTGGAGAACTCATCTTAAAAGAATTATTACAAATTGGTGAAGTTGACTTCATTACCCGTGCTCCAAAAGGAAAAGAAGTTGAAGATTTAGAAAAAGACGAAGTTTTAGTTGCACTCAGAGACAAAGTCCCTACTGCACAATTCCTCGCTACAACAAACATCTTAAATGACAATCCTAAAAAAGAACACGGAAAAAACCGTAACAACAGACACGAAAGAAAACACGACAACAGACATGACAAAAAACAAAAATACAACAACCACCATCGTGAAGAACCACGTGTCGAAGAACCAGTTATGGAAGATGACGAAGTAAGCTTAATGAAAGACATGCTTAGAGAATTCGAAGGCACTGGTATTGGAGCTATTTTAGACGAAGCATTAAATATGACTAAAGAAGTTGAAGTAGAAAACATCTATGAAGAAATTAAAAACATAGAAGGAACTGCTGATGCTGTAATATTCGATGGTGTAATCAGCCAAAGATTAGTTGATGCAGCTTCAGAAAAAGGCATTGAAAAATTAGTCGCATTTAAATCCGTTAATATAGTTAAAAAACCACATAACGTTAAAATTATAACTATTAACTAACTTGAGAATTAACCAATTCTCATTTATTTCTATTTTCGTATTTGGAGGAATATAATTGAATATTAATATTGAAAATTACTACAGTACTAGAAAAAACGTTTTTGAAAGAGTACAAGATGCTAATACTGCAACCAAAGTGCTTATGTCATTAATGATGGCATGTTTTACTGGTATAATGGCGCAAATTATTATTCCACTTCCATGGACCCCAGTTCCAGTTACTGCACAAACCTTTGCAGTATTATGCTCAGGATTATTTTTAGGTAAAAAATATGGATGTTTAAGTCAAGTTTTATACGTTGTTTTAGGTGTAGCATTCATCCCATGGTTCGGAGGAATGACTGGTGGAGTTGAAACATTACTTGGATCCACAGGAGGATTCCTTGTTGGATTTGTTATTGCATCATACTTTGTTGGAGCAATAACTGAAAAATATGCTCATGCACGTAACTTTACTAGAATGGCAACCGTGATCGGTGTTGCAAACTTTGCATTAATCTACATTCCAGGACTTTTAGGTCTTGCATTATGGTTAAGCTTAACCCAAGGTGCAACCGTTGGGATTGTTGACCTTTTAATGATGGGTCTTGTACCATTTATCGCTGGAGATATTGTAAAAATCTTAGGTGCAGCATCTGTTTCCAAAGTATGTTTACCAAAAGACTAAAAAGGTTTCACAACCTTTCTTTTTTTATTTATTTTAATTAATTGATTTTTTATGACACTTATTTTAAGAGGACACCATTTGTTGTGTCTTAAGGGTTTTCAGGGCTATGGATATAGCGAAGAATTTACAAAAAATATGATCTCTGTTAATGATAAAAGGAAATTAAAGGAAACTACCGTTAAACTAACAAATTCATCGGATGATATCTGTAAATCATGTCCAAATCTAAAGAATAACATATGTGAAAATGAAGATCAAAACGAAAGAATCATAAGTATGGACAATGAAGTATTGAATCACCTGGAAAAACGAGAATATAATTCAGTTGAATTATTTGAAAAAATTGATACAATTTTCAATACAAAAGAAAGTATATCAAAAGTTTGTTCCAAATGTGTGTGGCATGAAGAATGTTTGTTTTATCAAAAACTTGAGTAATAATATTATTATGAAAATAGAAAAAATATTGAAAACCTATAAAACATTTATTTTATCAAAAAGTAACAAATAACCGATAACTATAAATAGTACATAATAAATATATATTAAATGTTGTATGTGTTACAACATGTATAGTCCCGTAGGGTAGTGGTAATCCTTCTAGGCTTTGGACCCGGAGACGGCGGTTCGACTCCGCTCGGGACTATTACTTTTATAAACTTTTTTTACTTGATATTTTATGGAAAAACTATTACTTATTGGAATTGATACAAGAGCAATGATTAATAGTGCACTCCAGCTTGATTTTGAATTATTTTCTACTAGTTATTTTTCAACTTCAGATACCCAAACCATCAAAAACCAGAAAATCATCTTAAACGAGAAAAATGGTGAAAGCTGCGGTGAATTCGAAGATCAATTCAACAATATAGATATTTTAGAATTTTCAAAAGAATATCTCGATGAAGTTGACTACATCATTCCAATTTCCGGTGTGTCACCTAGTGATTTTTCCAAGGAACATAAAAGAAAAATTTTAGGGACAACAGAAGTTGGAGACATTGAAAACAAATTCAAATTCTTCAAAAAAATTAAAAATGAATTTTTAACTCCTATGACTTTTAGGTTGTCTGATATAGATGAAGCATTTGAAATTAGTAAAAGTCATCCAGACAATCAATTTATTTTAAAACCCATTCAAGGAAGTGGTGGATATAATATAAATCTTTTAGATAATGCAAAAGATTTGCAATTTGATGATAGTGAATTCATCTTGCAAGAATATGTTACAGGAATTAATGTAAGTTCATCAATTTTATCAACTGGAAGTGAAGCAAAGACAATAACCAACTCAAGATTATTAACTGAAGACGATTTTGGAAAAAGTAACAGTTTCATATATGTCGGTAACATCCTACCCTTAACAAATGAATCAATAATGGCAGATGTTAATGACATGACCAATATCAATAATGAAATGAATGAAACTTCAGAGAAATTGGCTAATAAATTCAATTTAATTGGTTCAAATGGTGTTGACTATATCCTTAATGAAAATGGATTATATATCATTGAACTTAATGCAAGACTTCAAGGGACATTTGAATGTGTTGAAAGAACTCTTGGAATAAATATGCTTGATGCACACATCAAATCCTGCCAGGGTGAAATCATTGATGTTCCTGAACCAAAATGTTATTCGTATAAAAAAATTGTCTATTCACCAACAAGAATGAAATATGAAAAAATAGATTTGGACAATATCTATGACTTGCCACATATCGGATCAATAACTGAAAAATCAGAACCATTGCTTACAATCATCGACAGTGATGAAGATTTCAAAAAATTATATGAAAAAGTAGAATTATCTAGTAAAAAAGTTAATAGCAAAGCTAAATTATGCCAACTAGATATAGAATAAATAATATAACTCCAATTGTTATCATAAAAGTAGTTATAATCATTGCACGAGTAATCCAGATAAATACTTTTGCCTTATTGTCTGGGTCTTTCATAAATTGGTCAATTGGATTTCTTTTCATATTTACACCATTTTCTAGAAAAAAATATTTCTTACAGTAACTAACTTAAAATAACTTATTTTAAAAATAAACAATAATTTGAACTTTAATTAAAAAAATAATAAAAAATAGAAGAAAATGAAAAGAATAAGAAAAATTATTCTGCATTTTCTGCGGCAGCCGCTTCAGCAGCAGCTTTTTCATTTTTCTCAATAGTAGATCTAATCATTTTCAATCTTACGAAGTTTTCCCTTTCCATTTCTTGGAGTCTCATATCAATATACTTTTCAGTATTTTGGAATCTAGGAATCATAATGTGTTCTAAAGCATTTACTCTACGTTTAGTAGCTTCGATTTCTTCAGCAAGTAAGAAAATAGTTTTTTCTACTTCACCAAGTTCGATTAAATACTTTAATGATTCCTCGAATTTTTTAGCAGCTTCGTCTAATTGGATAGTAGTGTCAGCAAAACCATAACCTCTGTCAATAATGGATCTTTCTTCCATTTTAACATCAGTTACAGGTACAGCAACACCCATAACACTTCTTGATGAAATTTCTACATCAATAGATTCTTTAACGGATAATGCTGCTTTTCTAACAGCTAAGTCACCCATAGCAATTTGAGCTTCAAGTAAAGCATCATTTGCTTCTTTAAGACTTTTTTCTGCATTTTCACGAATACCTTTGACACGATCCAAGATATCAAAAAACTCTTTAATTAAAGCATCTCTTTTTTCTTTGAGTAAACCGTGCCCTTTAACAGCAAGTTTAGTCCTGTTTTTAAGAGATAACAATTCCATACGAGTTGGATTAATTCCATCTATAATATCTTGTGCCATTTAATCACCTACATTAAATGTAATGAGATTATTCATCTTTAGGAAGGTATTGTTCAATAAATTCTTCTTTAACCCTTTTGAGCTCAGCTTTAGGTAAGATTTTGAGTAAGTTCCAACCGAGATCTAATGATTCGAAGATGGATCTATCTTCATCTTTACTTTGGGTAATGAATTGGTCTTCAAATGCTTGAGCAAATTCTAAGAATTTTTGATCTCTTTCAGTAAGTGCTTCTTCCCCTACAACTGCTACTAAGTCTCTTAATTCACGACCTTCTGCATATGCAGAATAGAGTTGGTCAGATACACCACTGTGGTCATCCCTAGTTTTGTCTCCACCAATACCACCACTCATCAAACGAGAAAGTGAAGGAAGTACGTCTACAGGAGGGTAAATACCTTTCCTTGAGAGTTCCCTACTTAATACAATTTGTCCTTCGGTAATATAACCGGTTAAATCAGGAATTGGGTGTGTAATATCGTCTTGAGGCATAACTAAGATAGGCATTTGAGTAATGGAACCTTCTTTACCGTCAATACGTCCTGCTCTTTCATAGATACCTGCGAGGTCAGTGTACATGTAACCAGGGTAACCTCTTCTTCCAGGTACTTCTTCTCTTGCTGCGGAAATTTCCCTTAAAGCTTCACAGTAGTTGGTCATATCAGTTAAGATAACTAATACTTGCATACCTAAGGTGAATGCGTAGTATTCAGCAGTAGTTAAAGCCATTTTTGGAGTTAAGATTCTTTCAATAGCAGGGTCGTCTGCTAAGTTCATGAATACGGTTAATTTTTCTAATGCTCCAGTACGTTCGAAGTCTCTCATGAAGAAGTTTGCTTCTTCGTTGGTAATACCCATAGCTGCGAAAATTACTGCGAATTCATCGTCAGCACCTAATACTTTAGCTTGTCTAGCGATTTGAACAGCTAAATCGTTGTGAGGTAAACCAGATCCTGAGAAAATAGGGAGTTTTTGTCCCCTTACTAATGTGTTCATTGCGTCAATGGTAGAGATACCAGTTTGAATAAATTCTTCAGGGAATTCACGAGAAGCAGGGTTCATAGGAGCCCCATTAATATCTAATTCTTCATCTGGAATAATTTCTGGTCCACCGTCAATAGGTTTACCGATACCGTTAAAGATACGACCCATCATGTCTCTGGATACACCGATTTTTGCGGTTTGACCAGTGAATCTGGTTTTGGTATCTTTAGTGTTTAAGTCAGTGGTTCCTTCGAATACTTGGATAACAGCAATGTCTTTAGTTACTTCAAGAACTTGTCCACTTCTTTTTTCACCAGTAGGTGTTTCAATATCTACGATTTCGTTGTAACCAACGCCTTCTACTCCTTCAACAACCATTAAAGGACCTGAGACTTCGGATACAGTAGTATATTCTCTAGTTTTAATATTTGTATTCATGTTTAAGCCTCACTGCATTGTTTTACAACTGCAGCTTGAATATCTGCAATTTTTGCATCAAATTCATCTTGTGGGATGTATTTCATTTTACCGATTTCTTCTTTAACAGGTAAGGAAGCAATTGTTGAAATTGGAGCTCCTCTGTTAACAGCTGCAAGAGATTCTTTGTAGAATAAGAGAATGGTTTTTAACATTTGGTATTGTTTAGTAGGAGCACAGTAGGTGTCCACTTCGTCAAATGCGTTTTGTTGTAAGAAGTCTTCTCTTAACATACGGGTAGTTTCTAAAGTAGCTTGGTCAGTTTCAGGTAAAGCATCAGGACCAACTAATTGTACAATTTCTTGTAACTCAGATTCTTTTTGTAATAAGCTCATAGCTTGGTCACGAGTTGCTCTCCAGTCTGCAGCTACGTTTTCAGCCCACCAACCTTCAATACTGTCTACGTATAAAGAATAACTTTGTAACCAGTCAATTGAAGGGAAGTGACGTTTATCTGCGAGAGATGCGTCTAATGCCCAGAACACTTTACAGATACGTAAGGTGTTTTGAGTAACAGGTTCGGATAAGTCCCCACCAGGAGGGGATACTGCACCAACTACGGAAATAGATGCTACATGAGGTTCTGAACCGATAGTTTCTACTCTTCCTGCTCTTTCGTAGAATTGAGCTAATCTGGATGCTAAGTATGCAGGGTAACCTTCTTCCCCAGGCATTTCTTCTAATCTTCCAGAAATCTCCCTCATAGCTTCAGCCCATCTTGAGGTTGAATCAGCCATAAGTGCTACATCGTAACCTTGGTCACGGTAGTATTCAGCAATAGTAATACCAGTATATACACATGCTTCACGAGCTGCTACCGGCATGTTTGAAGTGTTTGCGATAAGAACAGTTCTGTCCATTAATGGGTTACCAGTTTTAGGGTCTTCGAGGTATGGGAATTCGGTAAGTACTTCAGTCATTTCGTTACCACGTTCTCCACATCCGATGTATACAACGATATCTGCATCTGCCCATTTAGCTAATTGTTGTTGGGTAACAGTTTTACCAGATCCGAAAGGACCAGGGATAGCTGCTGCTCCTCCTTTAGCTACGGAGAAGAAAGTATCTTGTGCTCTTTGACCAGTTACTAAAGGTACATCTGGATCTAATTTCCTTACATAAGGACGGCTTTTTTTAACAGGCCATTTTTGGAGCATTTGTACTTTTTGACCGCCAACTTCAGCAATATCTTCTAAAATGGTGTATTCTCCTTCAGCTGCAATTTCAGTAACTTCACCTTCAAGTGCAGGAGGAACCATAATTTTGTGTAATACTGCAGAGGTTTCTTGTACTTCACCAAGTACATCTCCAGCTTTTAAAACATCTCCAACTTTAGCAACAGGTTTGAATTCCCATTTTTTCTCTTTGTTAATGGAATCTACATCAATACCTCTAGCAATGAAATCACCAGAAGCTTCTCTGATGATTCTTAAAGGTCTTTGGATACCATCGAAAATGGAACTCATTACACCAGGACCGAGTTCTACGGATAATGCTCCACCAGTACATTCAACTACTTCACCAGGTTGGATACCTGCTGTTTCTTCATATACTTGGATAGTTGCGGTGTCACCTTCAAGCTCAATGATTTCTCCAATAAGCTTTTCGTTACCGACCCTAACCATCTCAAGCATCTGAGCCCCTCTCATACCATCTGCGACAATAACAGGCCCAGCAATCTTAATAATATTTCCTTCAATAATCATTTAACCATCTCTACCCCGATAACTCTTCTAATAAGGTCATTTATTTGATCAGATGATCCTTCAGAGGACCCATCTTTATCAGGTATTTCAATTATCATTGGTAAAACACTTGAACCAATTTTTCTATTAATATGTTCTCTTATTTCATTTGCCATTAATTGAGTAATGATAATAATTGAAATTTCGTCTTCTAAAAATTTATCAAAAGCTGCAATAGCTTCTTCAGCAGTTTTAACAACAACTGCTTGTTTGACACCACCAAGTCTAAAACCAGAAACGGTGTCAATATCACCAATAACTGCTACTGAACTCATATTAACATCTCCATGATTTTAGCATTAGGGAAGTCTGCTTCTCTTTTTGCTCTTGCAATAATTTTTAAATTTTTAATTTCGTTTTCTTTTTGACTTAAATAACCAATAATTGGACCAATACCTAATGGTTTTTTAGATGCTAAAGATTTTGAATATTCAGAAGCGTAAACATCTAATGCTTTTTCGAATACTGCAACTGATCCAGTTTCGTTGTAAACTGGCATTACATCAGTTAATGCACTAGAGTATTTGGTACCTTCTAATCCAGATACTACATTTGTAACATCAGGAGATTCCATTAAATCTTTAAGTTTCCATTCACGTAATTGGTATCCTTCATCTAATATATAAGGAGAGATTGCATCATAATCAAGGCCATCTTCTTTAGCCCTTATAATTAGTTTAAGATTAGCTACATCCACTTGAGTTCCTACATATGCGTATAATATTTGTTTATTTTCATCGGAAGGAACATCAGTAGAACGTAATAATTTGCCCAAGTAATATTTATCTAAAGCAGATTCTAATGGAAGAATCATTTTAGTATCTTCATATTGTGGAAGAGCATCTTCTAAAACTGCAGCATATTCAGTGTTATCTAAACTTGTAATAACATCAGTTACGTTTTCAGCATCAGCTAAAGATTCTAAGTCACTGTATAATGCACCGCAAGGAATTAATAATTCTTTGGTTTCATCAGCGTCATAGCCAACTTCTTTTGCAGTTAAAAGGCTTTTGATATTATCAATATCTGCTTTTTTAGACATTACTGCGAAAGGAGCTTTGATATCTTTAGGAACTAATCTTGCAACAAGGTCATAAGTATTAGCACGTTCAACGTCTAATGCTTTGTCAAGTGGATATTCATCTAAAACATCAGCATATTCAGGAACACCTTTGAGGTAATTTTCAACTTCTTCAACATTGTTGGTTTCAACAATTTCAGAAATTTGTTTTTCGTCAAATAATCTTCCTTTTCTAGCTCTTACTCTTGCACTTGGATTAAGATAAGGATAAATGTCCAAAATTGGTCTAGATGTAATGATTACTACTACTGCACCAACAACAAGTAATGAGATTACACAGAATACTAAGAATGTTTCTTGTGTAAGTCCTGCAGAACTTATTAAAGTAGCAATTTGATCTGCCATAATTTATCCTCCTAATTTATTTAAATAATACATTAGCAACTTCACTACGTAAGATACTTTTAAATCTTTCTAATCTTGCTTCAATAGTGTTATTTACTTCAATATCTCCATTACTGGTTTTTAAGATTGCTCCACCAATAGCATTGATAGGTTCTCCTAATTCGAATTTGATTCCTTCAACTTCAAAAGTATTACCTGGAGATATTTCACTTTTAAATTGATTTGTGTCAGCTTCATTTAATTGAATAATTAAATCGTCAGTACCAATTTCATCAGCAGCTTCTTTAATCATTTTAATTAATGAATCTTCGTAATCTGCACTTCTGGAAGAAGCTTTTTCTTTTAATTCGCCAACAGCTTGACTGAAAGCAGCTTCAATTACTTCCTCTTTTGCGCCTAATTTTGCTCTACGAGCATTCATCTTAGCTTCAGAGATAATTTGCTGATATCTCATATCAGATTGTTTTTTACCATTTTCTAAGATTCTTGTTTTTTCAACTTCAGCAGTTTTATCAGCTTTTGCTTGAATAGCTGAAACTTCTGCAGTAACCTCTTGAATGATTACATCAGCTTTCTCTTGGGCTTCAGACATAATGCTTGAAACAATTTTATCTGTGCCTGACATATAAAATGCCTCCTTAACCTAAGATTCCACCGAATACCATAAGTAAAATAGCAATCAAGAAACCGTAAATAGCTTGTGTCTCTGGTAATGCTGAGAAAATAATACCACGAGCAAACATATCATTGTCTTCTACGATAGCACCTACAGAGGATGCTGCTGCCATACCTTGTCCCATACCGGAACCTAAACCAGCGAAACCGATGGATGCACCTACACCGATAGCTACGATACCTGCTTCGGTAGGTAAACCTTGTCCTCCACCTAATAATCCTGAGAATACTAATAATAAGATTGCAACCAAGAACCCGTAAATAGCCTGAGTTTCTGGTAATGCAGAGAAAATAATACCTCTTGCAAACATGTCATTGTCTTCTGCTACTGCTCCTACAGAACCAGCAGCTGCCATACCTTGCCCTAAACCGGAACCTAAACCGGCAAATCCAATTGCTACTCCAGCACCAATAGCTGCTAAAGCAGTACCTAAAGCAATTTCTACCATATTTAATTCACCTTTGAAATAATATTGATTTTATAATTTTAATTTAAATATAAATGAAAAATTTTTAATTTATTTAAGTTTTGTAAATGTTCTATTTGCTTTGAAAGCTTCGAATTTTCCTTTACCACTCATGAAGAATTGTGAGAAGAACTCTACATAGTTAAGACGTAAAGCGTTAATAAATGCACCTAATACTTGGAAAGCGAAGTTTGCAATGTGTCCACCAATGAACACTACAATAGCAAGTACAATACCTGCATATGGAATCATGTTGTTTAACATTTGTGCTAAGATGTTTACTGTCATAGCAATACCACCAGTAGCTAAACATAATGCTAAAAGACGTGCGTAGGATAAAATATCTCCCATGTAACCGAAAATATCCATTACACCGTATGCACCATTAGCCCATACTAACATTCCAATAGTTGCAATAATTAAAATTCCTCCTAAAGCCATACCAGCCATACCAACTGCAGGCATCATGTAACCTAAAGCGAAGAGAATAATACCAGCTTCGAAAACAAACCAACAGATTTGAGATCCGATAGCCTCTTTTACATTACCGTATCTTAAGTTGTCAATAGCACCAATAATGAAACCGATGTTGGTGTAAATAAGACCAACTGCGATAGCTATTAATAAAATAGTATCTGGGTGTTTGAATGCTTCAACTGGAGCAAATACGGTTGGTAAACGGAATCCAGCAATTCTTTCTGGGAAGTCCCCAATGAAACCGTTAGTTATCAAACCTAGTATTACAGCCCATAGACCGGACCAAACTAAAATCCAACCGAAGGATTTCATAGATTCTTTAACTTTACCGATTCCTTTAATCATTACTACACCAATTGCGGATACAACTAATCCATAAACTGCATCGGTTAAACAGAAACCGAAGAAGAATGGGAATGTGATTGCAACAAATATTGTTGGATCAATCTCGTTGTAACGTACTGGAGAGTACATGTCTACGAGGAATTCGAAAGGTTTTGCATACCATCCATTTTGTTGTAAAATAGGAACATCTTCATCATCAGTACCTTCAATTTCAATAGTTTCAAAGGCACAATGTCCCTCAGAACTTTTTTCAACTAATTGTTCAACTTCTTCAGTATCTTTTACAGGTACCCATGCTTCAAGAATGTAAGCATCTTTAGTTTGAACAAAGGATGAAAGAATTTCGTTCTTATCTTTTTCATTTTCTAATTGTTCTTTGAGAGCTAAGATTTCATCGTCCCATTGTTCAGCGACTGCTCTTAATTCATTTTTAACAGCAGCACGTTCTGATTCAATGGTTAATAAACGAGAATCAGCACTTGAAATAACATGTTGAGGAGTACCTTCAACATCGCCTACTTCAATTTTCTCAAAGTCGAATTTACGAAGTGTTGAATAAACATCATCACTAAATTCTTTTAATGTCACTACAATGACGATTAAACCATCATCGCCAGTCATAGGAACAGTAAATATTTCTAATTCATCAGTCAAGTTACTTAATTCATTTTTGATTTCTGAAGTAGATTCAGCATTAATCCTTCCAACAGTAGTAGAAGTGTACTTTGAATCTTTTAAAAGCGCCAAATCACTGTCAAAATTAATTAAACGATTAGCCAAACTTTTATTAGACTTTAGTTCACTTGTTTCTGAGTCGAGTGCAGCAAGTTTGCCTTCAATAACGCTAGTTTTACTTTCCACCTTAGCTAAAGTTTCTTCAGCTTTTTCAATGAAAGCAGGAGTATCTAATCTCTCTACTTCTTTTTGAACTGGCATATCAGGACTAATAAAAGACATCAATGTGTCTTTTAACCCATGGCCTTCTGATATAGAATTTCCTAATAGTTCAGATATACCGTTTGTTTTCATAAGAAGTGAAGATAACTTACCAGTATAATGTGTAGCTTTTGAAGGAGTTACTAATTCTGCTAATTCAGGATCTTGCTGAACGCTTTCAGAAATATCACTGACTTGTATGAGACCGGATTCGTGGAGAGCATCCACTGTAGGTGCTACATACTTATCAAGTGTAACAATTCTAATTTTACGCATTCTAGCTGTCTTGAACATATAAACTCACACTACAATATATTTTTGACAATAATAGAAGCAGCTTCATCAACATTTCCCATTGCTTTGTCTTTTAAAGATTTGACATCAATTTGGGACTGTTCTGAGATAGATTGTGCTTCTTTTTTAGCTTTATCTTCTGCATCAAAAACAGTTTTTTGAGCTTCCTCTTCTGCTGCAATTTTAACTTCAGAGACGGACTCTTCAGCTTTTAAGTTAGCTTCAGCAATCATATCTTTTGATTGCGCTTGTGAATCCGCAATAAGTTGTTCAGCATCTGATTCTGCTTTTTTTATCATTGCGATTGCGTCTGATATCTCTGCCATAATTAATCAC
Organism: Methanobrevibacter sp.; assembly: GCA_022775905.1. Classification (NCBI taxonomy): domain Archaea; kingdom Methanobacteriati; phylum Methanobacteriota; class Methanobacteria; order Methanobacteriales; family Methanobacteriaceae; genus Methanobrevibacter; species Methanobrevibacter sp. The sequence continues at coordinate 6,458 of JALFJX010000008.1, read as the reverse complement.
CATGGTGAACTTATTTTTGTTGTGCAATATATATATCTTTTACTATATAATATTTAAAAAAATAATTAAAATTGAAAATAAAAGAAAAAAAGTATTCAAAAGGATAAAATCCCATATAAAAAACTAATAAAAAAAAAGAATAAAAGATAATAAATTATCTATAAAACCATCTTAACATCTTAGGAGGTAATTTCTGCAAATATGCAAGAATAGCGATTGCAATAATAATGATACCAACTACAGCAAGCTCTAAGTTGTATGGAAACTCAAGTAACATATATCCTGCAACTGCAATGACAATACCTTCAAAGAAGAATACTGCTTTTGTCCAGCTTGGGTTGAACATAATAATCATATAAGCAATAGCAATCATTATTAATATAATTGCAGTAGCAATGACATCAGTAGTAATCGGTTGATGTCTTAAGAATGGAAGAACTGCCCATATTATTAACAATAGAGCCACTAATACTCCTAATAGTTTAAACATTTTAATATTTGCCATAATAACACTATTTTTAATTTTAGTTTCATAATATTTATATCATTTCATATAAACTAATATACATGGAACGTGCAGTTTGGATAATTTTAAACAGTAACTTTTCACTTACATTAGATAGTGAAATCAAGGATGAAAAAGTAGTTGATAAAAAGTTCTCACCTGGAAATGATCTCTGGACATCAGAACTTCCAAGATTAGGCTTTAGCGATGCAAATATTCAAAAAGATTACGATGATTTTATTTCAGACATTATTTCATTATTCAGCGAACCTGGTGCCGATAAAGTGTTCATTGATGCAAAAATTGGTGAAGAATCAGAATATGTGAATGCTAAAAATCCACTGGTTATAAGAAAAATAGAAGAATATAGTGTAGATGAGATTATAGAATAGCAGTAGCTTTCTTTAATATTTCATCCATATTACTAAATTCCAAAGGATTACCCTCATCATCTAACTTCTCAGTAGTAATTAATACATTTGGAGAAGCCCATAGATATGAATAGGTAAAATAAGCAACATTAATTATTAAAACGGGTCCAATATACCCTAAGGCAACAATTAAACATATTACATGAATTAAAATATTACCATATCTTTTTCTACGCATTAAAATAAAATTACTTTCTGTTTGAGTAATCTTAAATTTTTTTAAAGATAAATCTTCAGAGATTTTGGTCATCTCCTCTGAATTATCTGCAGGCAAAATAAATAACTTCATTTTTAATCTTTGTATACTACAAATTCATCTAATTCTTTTCTTGGAGTTTCACGAGGTTCCGCATTAGGATAACCGAGAGGTGTGAACAATACAGCTTCTTCAGTTTCATCCAATTCCAAGAATTGATGTGCATAGTTTTTCTTGAATGCACCAATATAACAGGTTCCAAGTCCTACATCAGTAGCTGCAAGAATCATGTGATCCATTACAATGGTTGCATCAATATCTGCGATGTTTTTAGAATCCCATGGTCTTACCCAAGCTTCATTTCTTAAAGCTACAACAGCTAAGACATATGGTGCTTCAACAAACCATGATGCTTTGTAGATTTTGGATAATTCCTCTTTATATTTTTTAGCATCAATTACATAAACCTTGAACGGTTGTTTGTTGACTCCAGTTGGAGCAATGGTTGCTGCTTTTAAGACATATTCAAGTTTTTCTTGTTCTACTTCTTTGTCTAAATATCCTCTTACACTGTATCTTTCGTTAATTACGTCTATAAATTCCATGTTATCTACCTTTTTTGTTGATATATTACATCATCAAGATCGCAAAATCTTCTAAATTCGTCTTCATCCATTTGTTCTTCATGAATATGTGCAATGATTCCCGGAATCCTGCCTATTATAAATACTCCTAATCCTAAGTCTGGAGTAAAACCTAAATCAGATAAAATAGCTGCATTTGCACCATCCACGTTTAAGCGAATTTGCTTTTTCTGATATATTAAGTCTTCAAGAGCCAATGCCAATTTAATGTGAGGTCCAATGAAACCTTCTTTAATTGCAAGTTCCATCAGTTTATCAGCTCTTGGATCGACATTATGATACCTATGACCAAATCCAGGCACCTTTTTGTCTTTAAGGATATAATCTTGATAAATTTCAATAGCTAAACTAGCAATCTGCTTATTGTCGATTTCAGAATCATCAGTTATATACAATGAATTGATTTTTGACTGGTATAATTCCATTGTTTTCTCAATAGCCCCTGCATGTTTATGCCCAAAAGACAATAATGCCCCTGCTATTGCAGAATTCATTGGAGAACCTGAAGAAGCAACAATACGTGCTGCCTGAGTACTTGGCGGAGTTACACCATGGTCACAAAATGAAACAAGAACATGGTTAAAGATTTTTGACTCACCAACAGTTGGTAACCTCCCTTTTAGAAGTAAAAATACCATATCAGCATATCTGATTTTTTCAATTAAATCTCTTTGATTATAACCTCTTGTAACGATTTTATCTGTTTCGACACGTGAAATCGCTGTTTTTAAAGAATGCCTATCAATTTTAAAATTATTTTCTTGCATTTTACGCTACCTATTTTATCAATTAATTAAATTAAGTTAAAAATAATATATAAAGATTTACAATTTTAATGTTGCAACTCTTGGTTCAACAAAGCAGGATGGTCTGATTGACACTATCCTAACACCACTTGCCCTTTGATTTCCAATATTCAAGTAAGTGCCTAAAACTGTAGTTTTTCCACCAAAACCCATAGGACCAATACCAGTTTCATTCAATCTTTGAGTTATCTGCATTTCTGTTTCACTTTGATTGTCAAGATTTCCATATGCAATGGATTTTAAAAGAAGAGATGTCGCTTCAAAGTGTGTTCTACCTATACCTATTGATGGAATTGATGGTGTACATCCCAACATTTTTAAAGATTCCTCAAGCCATTCACATGCAGTGTTGATTACATTATCAAAAGATCTTTTATGATATACTCTTAAAGTCTTGGCTCTGATTTCAGGGCCTCCCCCTTCAAGTAAAAAATGAATATTAAGTGTATCAGGTTCAATATTCCGTTTATATGTTGACTCATCATTGGCATTGTCAATCAATATTGATGCAGGACGAAGCATTCCAGGTTTTTCAAATAGTCCTTCACTTTGCTCAATTCTCTGGATTTCATCACCAATTACTGCCATTGGTCTTGCCGGAAGATTGTTTAACCCCAATTCTATTCCATTATGGATTTGATTTAACAGAGTTCCTGAAATTTCCCTATCTTCCCCCATCTCAATTATAACATGAGGAATTCCAGTATCATCACATAATGGAAATTTAATATTCTGAGCGACTTTATAGTTTTCTAAAATCTGTTCCAATGCCCATTTGGCATTTTCATTATCTTCTGTTTGAATAGATTTTTTTAATGCATTGAATTTGTCTTGAGAAAGAGTTGTTGATGCATCTATGATTGTTTTTGAAATACTATCTAAAATATCCATGTAATCACTCTGGAGTGGATAAATCATCAGATTTTGCAGGAGATACAATTGCATCAGGACAGTATTCATCAATTATCCTTTTTACAAGTGAAACCTGTTTTATACGTGCTATTGCCTCTTTTTCTGTTGTATCCCAATTATGATTTGCTGCAACTGATCCACCAGTTTTTAAATAGACTGGAGATGCAACTTTAATGAATTTAGGAACTTCATAATGTCTTATGAATCCACCGGTTGACTTTGGATTTTCAGTATGCAAATCAATTGCAATATCGCATGCATCCCTAATAGCTGCAAGCATTGGAATTTGCAAATCCCTTACAGGATTAAGTGAATTGAGTCCCTGTGATTCAAGTAATTTTGCAGATGCTGGATTAGAATGACCTGCATGAGCTGACAATTTAAAATGAACATTACCTGGGATTTCACCATCTTCTCTCATTTGATTTAATACCCAAAGCAATCCTTCATCATATAATAATATTCCACGAACTCCGAGTCTGCAAGCCCTTTTTACATCTTCAATTGCATAAACAAGATTATCATAACCTCTAAGACGATATCCAATTCTGCTTCCTTCTTTTGTATGGACTGTTGCAGAAGTATCATATGTTGCTCTTGGACCTACCGCCAAAAACAATTCACATCCATAGTCAATAGCCAAATCAGCCATTCTTTTGATTTCACCATCAGTCAACATCATTATTCCTTTGGTTTGAGTTACCCTGTGAATAAAAATATCCTGTTTGATTGATTCTTTTAGTAAAGCTTCCATTGTTTTTGGAGATTGTATCCCTGGAACTTCAAAACGGTACTGTCCACCATCACCAAACCTTTTATCTGATTTGAAACCATCTGAAACTTCATTAATACCTATTTTCTTAAGGAATTTTTTTGTATCATCCATAATATCTACTCATTTAATTTGCGAACAACATACTTCATTGTATAATCTTCAAGAGAATCAATGACTGTTAAGTTTTTAATGTTATAATGAGGATTTAAACCTTTAAATTTGTCTATTAACTCTCTTAACTGAATAGGATTTTCAAAATCTCCTTTTGGAAGGAATGTGATATTCTGAAATATTCCATTTCTGAAAACATCATCTAATTTAATAATAACATTTGAAGGTCTTTTAGCAGGGTACAGTTCATTTAATTTATCGTCTGATAATACAATCATTCCATTCACTATATTTTTAATGGCATTCACATCATCAACTGTTGAATAATTCTCCAAAAGACCAAATTCGATTAGTTGGTTAATTTTGTCAACACTAGCTTCACCAACAACAAGTGAAATAGCAACTGCATAAGGAAGGCTCTGTTTTAATTCTTCCAAGTTTTTAGGATGGAAATTATTATGTTCTGCTGCTACTTTATATGTCTTAACAGCCACATTTTGAATATGATTATATTCATCCCCAATACTTGCTTTAAGTTTTAATGCAGTATCGATTGAAGAGTGTAAGTGTCTACAGAATGGATATTTTTTAAAGTAAATATCTCGAACTCTTACCTTTCCAATGTTTTTTAGTGCATTTTCAAAAGAGAACTCACCCATATCATAATCAGTATTGTCAAGAACCATTGTTTTTAGGAATCCTTCATCACCTTCAAAGATAGTTCCACTACCAGTAAAACCGTTTCTTGCAAGGAATGCAGATAAAATACCATTATATGCTGCTTTTCCAACATGCAAAACTTTACCCATGGATCCACTGTGGTCAGATTCCAAGAGACCTGCTGCCTGAGTTCCACATAAACCTAACGCATTCAATGTTTGATTTTCATCAAGTTTTAACAATTTAGAAGCGACTACACCTGCAATGAATGTTCCAATTGTTCCAGTTGTATGGAATCCCTTGTTTCTATGATCTGGATTTACAAGTTGTCCAAGTAATATTCCAACTTCATAACCTACAATAACTCCTTCCAGAAATTCTTTACCTGTCAAGTCATAAGCTTCTGAGATTGCAAGAGCTGTTGGGAATATTACAGCACCCAAGTGAAGCTGAGCACCTCTGTGACCATCGTCCAATTCCAAAACATGTGCTGCGATACCGTTAACGAATGCAGCGCTTAAAATGTCTGTTTTTATATTTTGGCCAATTATTGATGCAGTTAGTTTTGAGTCAAATTTTGCTTGAAATATTTCTCCAACAGTATTTAAAGCAATATTTGGTGCTTCTTCACCCATTCCTCTATATGTTACTCCAAAAAAATCTAAAAAAGCAGCTTTTACAGTAGTTAGTGATTCCACAGTTGCTTGTTCATAGCGATAGTTTGATATAAATTTAGAAATATTTTGTAAAAACATAAAACACCTATCATAAATATATGTAAAAAGTAGTATTAAAATAGGTCAGTTATGATTTTTACATGAAAAAACAGCTCACCATTTTGGCAATCCATGATCAACAAGAACACATAATAGTAATATATTTATGTTGTCTTTAATATAAAATCTAAATAATGGGGGTAATCTCATGGCAAATTATTGTTCAAATTGTGGTTCTAAATTAGAAGAAGGTTCTGATTTTTGCACTAATTGTGGTACTCCAATTAAACACGGAAATAAACAAAAATCTAATCATCCTTCAGATTCAGTTTTAGATAATAATAGTAATTTAAATAATAAATTAGGTGGTATGGATATGGGAAATATGATAAAATGTATTGTTCCTATAGTAATTATTGTTATGCAAATAGTCACGAAATTATCTACTACTTTTCTCTCACTACGAATAATAATTTTATTTTCTTCAGTAATTAAAGTTTTGGAAATTCGTTCAAATCGTAGAATTTTAACATATATTCAGATATAAAATAAAAATATTGGTGAATGTATAGAATTAAAAATGTTGTCTTGAACAGTTATTGTTTATCAGAGTTGGTGTATGATGCTGGTCAAAACACAAATAAGAAATGTTAATGTCACCAGATATAGTAAGTGATAACGTGATAATAAATGTCGGCGGAA